>NZ_SZWJ01000003.1:0-112537 GCF_012184455.1 Caulobacter sp. SSI4214
CCTCGGCCGAACGGCTGACGGCGGCCACGCGCGGCGGCCAGACATAGGGGCCGCGTCCCTGCGCGACGAAGCCGGCCGGCGCCTGGGGCAGCAGGTGTTCGGCCACAACCGTCTGGGTCCGCCCGTCCTCGACCAGTTCGCCCACCCAATGGGTGTCGTCCCGAGGCCTCAGCGTCAGGATCGAGGACTGACCGCCCTTGGGGCTGAAACGGACCACGAGGTCGGCGCCGTTGCGGCCCAGATCGTCGATCAGACCGGTCGAGCCGACGGTCCCGGGACGACGCGGGTCGCGCCAGGCGCCTTCCAGCGGGGCGTAGCCGCCGGCCTTGTCGACAATTTGCAGGGCGTAGAGTTGGGCGCCGTCGGGGCCCGTCACGCGCCAGCCGCCGTCCAGCGGGCCTTGCAGGGTTTGGGCGGCGGCGATCGAGCCCTTGACGCGCAGCTCGTAGATCTGGGCGGTGGTCAGGGCCCCGCCGGGGACGGCGGGCGTCGCCGGTTCCGGCGCCGGGATCGGCAGGATCGTGGCCTTGTGGCGGGGCGCGGGCTTGCCGGCGGCCTCGACCTCCTCCTCGTCCGTGGTCTGGGCCTGACCGTTCTGCTGGGCGATCAGGTCGGCCATCGGGTCGAGGGCCTGGGGAATCCGCGAGGAATCGTCCGGCGTGGCGGGGTTTCGCGGGGCGGGTTGAGCCGGCGTCGGCGCCGGGGACTGAACGGCGCTCGAAGGGGCGGGAGCGGGCGTCGCGGTCGGAGCTTGCTGGGCCAGTGCCGGGCTAGCGACCAAGACGACGGATAGAACAATAGCCCGCATACGAACCCTTCTTAGTCCCCCTGGCCCGCGATCGCCGCCGCGACGGCGACAAGACGCTCGGCCTGAGCCAGATGCAAGCGTTCGGCCATCTTGCCGTCGACCCGCAAGGCTCCTTTGCCAGCATTTTCGGGCGCGTTGAAGGCCGTGATCACCGCCTGGCTCCAGGCGATCTCCTCGGGCGACGGGGAGAAGACCTTGTTGCAGATCTCCAGGTGCTTGGGATGGATCAGGGTCTTGCCGTCGAAGCCGAAATCGACGCCCTGCACGCAGACGGCTTCCAGGGCCGCCAGGTCTTCGATGTCGTTGTGCACGCCGTCCAGAATGGTCAGGCCATGGGCGCGAGCGGCGGCAACCGACAGGGTCAACAGGGGCAGGAACGGCGCGCGATCGGGCGTCTGGCGCGCCCGCATTTCCTTGGCGAAGTCGTTGACGCCCATGACCCAGGTCGACAGCCGCGTGCCATGGACCGCGCCGGCGATTTCCCACAGGTGGAAGGCGGCCTTGGCCGTTTCGATCATAGTCCAGAGCCGGGTGTGCGGCGGGGCGGCGTTCAGATGCTGGTCGTAGAGGCGCACGTCGGCGGCGTCATCGACCTTGGGAACCAGAACCGCGTCTGGACCGGCCTCGGCGGCGGCGCGAAGGTCCTCGGCGCCCCAGGGGGTGTCGAGACCGTTGACGCGGATCACGACCTCGCGCGCGCCGAAGCCGCCGGCCTTGACCGCAGCGACAGCCGCCTCGCGGGCCGCAGGCTTGGTCTCGGGGGCGACGGCGTCCTCCAGATCCAGGATGATCACGTCGGCGGGCAGCGTCCGGGCCTTCTCGACCGCCTTGGCGTTCGAGGCCGGCATGTAGAGCGCGCTGCGGCGCGGGCGGATGGCGGCGTCGGTCATGAAATTCCCCTGCGTCCTGTCCGGCGGACCTTACCAGCGCCGCGACGCGGCAAAAGCTTTCCCGTGCGAGAATCGCGCGAACCGGCTTGGCGCCGCCGGGCGCGCGCGTAGGATCGCGCCATGACCACGCGGTATGACAAGAGCGCGCGCAACGTGCTGGGGGGCGAGCTGGCCCCGTGCTCGATGGATCCGCTGACGGGCTTCTACCGCAACGGCTGCTGCGAGACCGGTCCGCACGACCTGGGCCTGCACACCGTCTGCGCGGTGATGACCGATGACTTCCTGGCCTTCTCCAAGGCGCGCGGCAACGACCTGTCGACGCCTCGGCCGGACCTGGCCTTTCCGGGGCTGAAGGCCGGCGACCGCTGGTGCCTGTGCGCCGGCCGCTGGACGGAGGCCCTGGAGGCCGGCATGGCGCCCCAGGTCGTGCTGGAGGCCACGCACGAGGAGATGCTGGCCGTCGTGCCGCTGGGCGTGCTCAAGGACCACGCCGCCGCTTGACCCGAATCTAGAATGCGCCAGCGGGGGTCGGAGCGTACTGGCCGCCCTTGCGGTAGCGGTAGAGGTACGACGGGATGACGGCCTCGACGGCGGTCGGCGTGACCCCCGCCTCGGCCAGGCCCGGCAGGCCGGCCTCGGCGACGTTGTCGCTCTTCAGCATCTCGACCTGGTCGGTGGTCAGCGGGGGGGCGAGCGGCAGGATCGAGGCCTGGATGTCGCCCAGCGAACCGATCAGCGACGCCACCGGCCACGGAACGGGCGCCAGCGGACGCTTGCGGCCGGTCTCGGTCAGGATCAGCTCGAGAATCTCGCGCATCGTATAGACGGTCGGGCCGCCCAGCTCATAGGTCACGCCGACGGCGGCTGGGTCGGAGACCGCCTTGGCGATCACGGCGGCCACGTCGCCGACGAACACCGGCTGGAACCGGGTGTCGCCGCCGACCAGCGGCAGCACCGGCGCCAGGGCGGCCATCTGGGCGAAGCGGTTGAAGAAGTCATCCTCGGGACCGAACACGATCGAGGGCCGGACGATCGTCGCGCCCGGGAACGCCTCGCGCACCGCGACCTCGCCTTCGCCCTTCGTGCGGGCATATTTGGCGACGGCGTCCACGTCGGCGCCGATCGCGCTGACGTGGACCAGATGCTTGACGCCGGCGTCGGCCGCGGCCTTGGCGACGTTGCGCGCGCCCATCATGTGGATCGACTGGAACTTCTGGCGGCCGCTCTCCCAGAGCACGCCGACCAGGTTCACGCAGGCCTCGGCGCCCGCCAGCGCGCGGGCCACCGAGGCCGGGTTGCGGACATTGGCCTGCACGACCTCGATCTGGCCGACATCGCCGAGCATCCGCATGCGATAGGCCAGGTTCGGCTGGCGCACCGCCACCCGCACCCGATGGCCCGCCTTGGCGAGCGCCCGCACGACCTGGCCGCCCACGAAACCCGTGCCGCCGAACACCGTGACCAGACCTTGCATCTTCGTCCCTCGTCGCAAGCGATGACTCCACCGCGATAATGGGGGGATTAGACGACGCGGCGCTTGTCCGCAAGAAATCACGATTTGTCGTTTTTTGTCTGTTGACGCGGTCTGAAGCTTTCCCTAAACGTCCCGGCCTCGCGGCGACCTAAGCGGTTGCGACAGCGGGCCCAGGTGGCGGAATTGGTAGACGCGCTGGTTTCAGGTACCAGTGGCTTAACGGCCGTGGAGGTTCGAGTCCTCTCCTGGGCACCACCCCTTTACCAAGCTTCTTCGGAAGCCGGGGTGGCGCCAAACTAGATATCCCGTTCATCGTGAGTATAAGTGTCGCGCGCCTATATTGGGCGTGAGATCCGGCGCGACCGTTCGACGCGACGAAGTCCAGCGGAGAATTCTGAGACTTGGCCAATTTTGTTCACGAAGGCGACCTTCCCGACGGCGTGTTCGCCGGCGCTTCCATCATCGCGATCGATTCGGAGACCATGGGTCTGCGCCTGGGCCGCGATCCGTTGTGCGTGGTCCAGCTGTCGTCCGGCGACGGCGACGCCCATGTCGTCCGTCTCAAGCGCCCCGGCTACGACTGCCCCAACCTGAAGGCGCTGCTGACCGATCCGGCCATACTGAAGCTTTTTCACTTCGGCCGCTTTGATATCGCCATGTTCGAACTCCATCTGGGAGTCGTGACCGCGCCCGTCTACTGCACCAAGATCGCCTCGAAGCTGGCCCGCACCTATACCGACCGCCACGGCCTGAAGGACGTGACGCGCGAGTTGCTGGGCGTGGAACTGTCCAAGGCTCAGCAGTCTTCGGACTGGGGCGCGCCGACGCTCAGCGCCGACCAGGTGGCCTACGCGGCCTCGGACGTGCTGCACCTGCACGCCCTGCGTGAAAAGCTCAATGTCATGCTTGAGCGCGAGGGCCGCATGGGCCTGGCGCGGGCGGCCTTCGACTACCTTCCTCACCGCGCGTCCCTGGACCTGGCGGGCTGGGAGGACGTTGATATCTTCGCCCACAGCTGACGACGGGACGCGAATGACCACGGCCGCGGCCATGACCGGACGATCGATGAGCGCCGACCTGGCGCGCTGGCGTCGTCGTTCGCGCCGCGTCAAGCTGGCCCGCGTGGTCCTGCCCGCCGGGATCGCCTTCATGGTGGCCATGATCGGCGTTCAGGTCGGTTGGCGCTCCTACATGGCCGCGACCCACCCGCTGGTCGAAGCCAAGACCGAGATCCGCCTGATCACGCCGCGATTCTACGGCCAGTCCAGCGACGGGCGCAGCTTCAAGATCACCGCGCGCTCGGCCGTTCGCGACGACGCCGACCCGCGCCGCATCTTTCTGGACGAGCCGGCCCTGACCCTGGGGCTGGGCTCGCCGACCCCCACGCGCATGACCGCCAAGCACGGCGTCTACCGCCAGGACGACTTCAGCCTGGACCTGAAGGGCGACGTCCGGCTGGACGACGGGGCGGGCTATCGGTTCGCGTCCGAGGCGTCCCTGGTCGACACCAAGACCGGAAATGTCACGGGCGAGACCACGATGAACGGCGAAGGTCCCACCGGACAGGTGCAATCCAGCGCCTACTCCGTATATGACAAGGGCGATCGCATCGTCTTCCGCGGCGGGGTTCGCGCGCGGTTCGAACGGCAGTAAAGAAGAAATAGCGCCGGTTCGCTTCGGAAGGCGGATCGCGACGGATGAGGACATGGTTCTGATGAAGCGATGGACGGCCGCGGCGGCGACGACCGCGTTGATCCTGTGTGGGATTGGGGCCAGCGGCGCGGCCTATGCTCAGAAGGGCGATTCCAGCACGCCGATCGATGTGGCCGCCGATCAGCAGGAAACGATCAACAGCCGGTGCATCACGATTTTCCGCGGTAACGTGGAAATTCTGCAGAACCGCTCCCGGATGCGCGCCTCGCTGGTCACGGTCTACAGCGCCAAGAAGCCCGGGGCGGAGAACGCTTGCGGCAACGCCCAGCGCATGGAAGCCGAAGGACCGGTCTATCTGGTCAACGAGCTGCAACAGGCGCGTGGCGAGCACGCGGTCTACACCTTTGACAACAATATCGCGGTCCTGACCGGCGACGTGGTGGTCGTGAAGGGCAAGGATGTGGCGCGTGGCGACAAGCTGACCGTCAACACCAAGACCAACGACGCTCGTCTGGAGTCCAACACGCCTGGCCGCGCCGCCCCGCGCCGCGTCCGCGCGGTGTTCTATCAGGAAGACAACAAGAACGACGCGTCGGCCCCGGCCCAGACGCCGCCCGCCCCGCGCCAGTAGGACCCGCATGACCCTGTCTCCCAGCGACGCGGACGGCCTGTTCGTCGATTCCGTCGGCAAGTCGTTCGGCGACCGCCCGGTCGTCAAGAACGTGTCCCTGCGCCTGAAGCGCGGCGAGGTCGCCGGCCTGCTCGGCCCCAACGGCGCGGGCAAGACCACCTGCTTCTACATGGTCACCGGCCTGATCGCCGCCGACTATGGCGCGATCTATCTGGACGGCGAAAACATCACCGCCCAGCCGATGTTCCAGCGCGCCCGCCTCGGCGTCGGCTATCTGCCGCAGGAGGCGTCGATCTTCCGGGGCATGACGGTCGAGCAGAATGTCATGGCCGTGGTCGAGATGCGTCAGAAGGATCAGCGCAAGGCGCGCGAGCAGGTCACCGGCATCCTGGAAGAGCTGCGCATCACCCATATCCGCAAGTCGCCGGCCGTCGCCCTGTCGGGTGGCGAACGTCGACGCGTGGAAATCGCCCGAGCCCTGGCCAGCGAGCCGTCGTTCATGCTGCTGGACGAGCCGTTCGCCGGCATCGACCCGCTGGCCATCGCCGACATCCGCGACGTCATCACCTATCTGAAGGGGCGCGGCATCGGGATCCTGATCACCGACCACAACGTGCGCGAGACGCTGGACATCATCGACCGCGCCTCGATCATCCACGCGGGCGAGGTGCTGTTCGAGGGTTCGCCCAAGGAAATCGTCGAGAACCCGGAAGTGAAGCGCGTCTATCTGGGCGACAGCTTCTCCGAACCCCGGCTTGGGGATTAATCCGCCAGAGGGCGGGCGGCGAGACACGCCCAGCCCGTCTCGCGATTGACTAAGTCCTTGATGATAAAGGCTTAAGGCGCTCGGGCCGATCCCCTTCGGGACGGAAGGTCGCACCGGCCCGATTATTGCAGGCGTTGGCGACCCGTTAACCAAAACGCCCCTTCAATGACGGTCGAAGTTTTCGTTCGTCAGGAGGGCGCATTGGCGCTCAGCCACCGCCTCGAGATCCGTCAGGGTCAGGGCCTTGTCATCACCCCGCAACTGCAGCAGGCCATCAAGCTGCTGCAGCTGTCCAACATCGAGCTCGACGCCTTCGTCGAGGCCGAGCTGGAGCGCAATCCGCTCCTGCAACGCGATGAGGGCGATCACGAGCCGTCGGGTGATGTCGAACCTGCTCGCGACGCCAGCCTGACCCACGTCGACGCCGTGGCCGATACGACGGCCGGCCGCGAGATGGACGCTCCGCCGGAGGATGTTTCACCCGGCGAGCGCGCCACCGGCGACGGCGCGGAGTCCGAGTCCGCGGCCGAGCAGGCGGGCGGCCAGATCGACTGGTCGCGGGCGGGCGGCGGCGGCTTTGACGGCGACGACGGCTATGAGAGCGCTCTGACCGAGGTTCCGACCCTGGCCGCGCATCTGCGCGCTCAACTGGTCCAGGCCGGCCTCGACCCCGCGCGCAACGCCATCGCCGAGATCCTGATCGACGCCGTCGACGACGGCGGCTACCTGCGCCTGGACGTGGCGGAACTGGCCGAGCGACTGGGCTGCCCTCTGACCCTGGTCGAGGCGGTGCTGACCACCCTGCAGGGCTTCGAGCCGGTCGGCGTCTTCGCCCGCGATGTCCGCGAGTGCCTGGCGCTGCAGCTGAAGGACCGGAACCGCCACGATCCGGCCATGGCCGCGATGCTGGATAATCTCGAGCTGCTGGCCAAGCGCGACCTGGCGGCCCTGCGTCGGCTCTGCGGCGTCGACGACGAGGACCTGCGCGAGATGATCGCCGAGATCCGCGCCCTGACCCCGCGTCCGGGCGCGGCCTATCACAGCGAGCCGGCCGAGACCCTGGTGCCGGACGTGATGGTGCGCGAGGGGCTCGGCGGCCTCTGGCATGTGGAGCTGAACACCGACACCCTGCCGCGCGTGCTGGTCGACCAGCGCTACCATGCCCGCGTTTCCAAGGGCGCGCGCAGCGATCAGGAAAAGACCTTCGTCGCCGACTGCATGGCCAGCGCCAACTGGCTGGTGAAAAGCCTGGATCAACGCGCCAAGACCATCCTGAAGGTCTCCAGCGAGATCGTGCGCCAGCAGGATGGCTTCCTGGCCTATGGCGTCGAGCACTTGCGGCCGCTGAACCTGAAGACCGTCGCCGACGCGATCGGAATGCACGAGAGCACGGTCAGCCGCGTCACGTCCAACAAGTATATCTCCACGCCGCGCGGCGTGTTCGAGCTGAAGTTCTTCTTCACCTCGGCCATCCAGTCCTCGGAAGGCGGCGAGGCCCACTCGGCCGCCAGCGTTCGCCACAAGATCCGGGCGCTGGTCGACAGCGAGAAGACGGAAGGCGACGTCCATTCCGACGATCGCATCGTCGAGATTCTCAAGGCCGCCGGGGTCGACATCGCGCGCCGGACCGTGGCCAAGTACCGCGAGGCGATGCGGATCCCCTCGTCGGTCGAGCGCCGCCGCCAGATGAAGGAAACCGCTTAGAAGGCGTCTCCAAGGCCCTTCCATGCGTTCCCATCGGTGATGGGAAGGGTAGGAATGCACGAAAAGAGCCTGGCGGAAGTGATCGAGGGGTTCAGCGAGGACGCCAGCCCCACGCTGACGGTCGGCCAGATGCTGGAGGCCTTCGACAGCCGCGCCTTCGGGGCGGTGCTGATGGTGTTCGGGGCGTTGAACTGCCTGCCCCTGCCGCCGGGCTCCTCGACGATCCTGTCCCTGCCGATCCTGTTCATCGCGCCGCAGATCGCCCTGGGCGCCGATACGCCGTGGCTGCCGCGCCGGCTCGCGCACAAACCCTTGAAGCGCGACGACCTGCGGGGGCTCTTCCGACGGTTGGTTCCGATCGTCCGCCAGATGGAACTGATCACTCGTCCGCGCCTGCGGCCAATGTTCGCACCCGCCGGCGAGCGACTGATCGGCGTGGTCTGCACCTTGCTGGCCATCGTGCTCGTTCTGCCGATCCCCTTGGGCAATCTGGCGCCGGGCGCGACGGTCGCCGTCCTGGCCCTGGCGCTGCTGCAGCGGGACGGCGTGCTGGCGCTGCTGGGGTATCTGATGACGGCGGCCAGCGGCGCTCTGTTGTTGCTCAGCGCCCACGTCGTGGTCCTGGCCGCGCGCAAGCTCATGGCCGTCTTTTCCGGGCTCTTATGACGCCGCCCTTAAGGTCCAAAGCTCGCTTGACACCTGTTGGCGACAAGCGCGTTGTATCAGCATGCAAGTCCAAGTTTCCGGCAAGCATGTCGACGTCGGCGAGGCTCTGCGAGCGCGAGTCTCAGACGAAATCGCCCTGAGCATTGGCAAATACTTCGATCGCGGCGGCGCCGCCGAGGTCGTGGTCAGCAAGGATGGCTTCGCCTTCCGTGTCGATTGCTCGGTAAAGCTGGCTTCGGGTCAGCAGCTGATCAGCCACGGTTCCGGAGGCGACGCCCACGCGGCGTTCGACTCGGCCCTGGCCAAGATCGACACGCGGATCAGGCGGTACAAGCGACGCCTGAAAAGCCATTCGGCGGCGGCCACGGCCAAGCAGGTCGAGAACGCGGCGATGTTCGTGCTTCGCGCGCCGGCCGACGACGAAAGCGAAGAGCAAGACTGGGATGTGGATGTCGACCACCCGACGGGCGCGCCTGCGGCCATGGTCATCGCGGAAACCCAGGCCGCGCTGAAGACGATGACTGTTTCCATGGCTGTCATGGAACTGGACTTGACCGGATACCCGGCAATCGTGTTTAGGAACGCCGCCCACGGGGGCCTCTCCGTGGTCTATCGACGTCCAGACGGGAATATCGGCTGGATCGACCCCGAACGCACGAAGTCGCTGAACGGGCACGGGTCCACCGCCAGCTAACCCGACCACGGCATGGTCGGCGGCGCCGTCGGCGGATTCGCGGCGACGGCGCCAAGGCGGTCGACAATGAGCGAGCGTTGGAAGTCCATGACCATCGGCGATCTTCTGGACCCCGGAGCGGTGGCGCTGCGCGCCAGCGCCCCCGGCAAGCGCCAAGCCCTTTCGATGGTCGCCGACCTCGCCGCCCGCGTGCTGGGCGTGGAGGCCGATCAAGCTCTGGCCGGTCTGGTCGAGCGGGAAGCCGCCGGCTCCACCGGGGTCGGCGAAGGCGTCGCCCTGCCGCACGCGCGGCTGGACGGTCTGGATCGGGTCCGCGCCGTCGTGGTGCGCCTGGATACGCCCGTCGCCTTCGACGCGCTTGATGACAAGCCCGTGGACCTGCTGGTGGCGCTGTTCGCGCCGCCGGAGGCCAACGCGCAGCACCTGCGCGCCCTGGCCCGGGTCGCGCGCCTGATGCGCCAGCCCGAACTCCGCGCGGCCCTGCGCCAAGCCCGCTCGACCGACGCGATCCACGTGCTTCTAACGCACGAGACGACCGGCGCGGCGGCTTGATACCAGCGCCGAGCGGCCCCACGAGGGGACCGCTCCTCCTTGTTTCTAGTGAACCGAAACCGGGGCCAGTTCGTGGGCCAGGGCGGCGGCGATCGCCGTGTCGCGGTCGATCATCACGGCCAGGCGCGCGCCATCGGCGCGGCACACGGCGTAGAGGGTCTGCTCGGGCGACAGGTTGAAGTCTTCGACGCCCTCCGGGACATCGGCGAGAATCTCGGCGGCCTTGATCGGCCGGACATAGACGAGGTCGGGCGCGCCAAGGGCCGCGAACGCTTCGCTCGTGAGGAGCGGGCTGCTGTGGTGGGTGTTGGGCGTCATGATGACCACCTCCTTCATTGAGGGAACGCGCCTTTCTCCGGCCGGTTCAGCGCCGCGCCGAAGGGACGTGTTCCGCGCGGCCTTTCAGCCCGCGCTGCGGATAGGGATGCGCTTGACCAGTCGCTCGGGTTCGGGACGGGCCAGGTCGATATGCAAGAGGCCGTGCTCCAGGGTCGCCGCGGTCACCTCCATGCCCTCGGCGAGGACGAAGGTGCGCACGAAGCCCCGGGCGGCGATGCCTCGATGCAGGAAGGCCCGCTCGGCGTCGGCGCGGCCATCGGCGTCGCGCTTGCCGGCCACGACCAGTTGCCCGGCCTCGACGGTCACGTGCAGCTGGTCGGGCCCGAAGCCGGCCACGGCCAGGGTGATGCGCACGCCGCCATTCTCGGCCTGCTCGACATTGTAAGGCGGGTAGCTCTCGGCCGCGGCCTTGGCGGCGCGTTCGATCAGGTCTCGCGTATGCTCGAAGCCCAGCAGGAAGGGGCTGTCGAACAGAAGGGTTCTGGTCATCGCGAAGTCCTCGCTCAAGCGACTTCGTTCGCGGAGACAAACCCGAGGATCGGCGCCGATCCCCACGACACGGCCCTAGATGTGGAGGCCGTGGACGGAGGGTTCAAGAGGCAAGAAGGGGCAGACCGCGCCTGGGGCCCAGAAACGGACAAGGCCCGGACGTTTCCGTCCGGGCCTTGATGGTGGAGCTAAGCGGAGTCGAACCGCTGACCTCTTGAATGCCATTCAAGCGCTCTACCAGCTGAGCTATAGCCCCAAATTTTCCTGGAACACCTTGCGGTAACTCTCGGAAATACTTGGTCTCTTCGGCGTTTCGACTGGTGTCGCTCCCCGAAGAGGCGCGGAACCTAGTCCGGGATTTTTTTGGGATCAAGTCTCTTCTCGAACTTTTTTCGAGAAAAATGTCGCGCCCCTGAAAACCCCTGTGGATAGCGGGTTTCGACGGTTCGAAACCCGCTATCCAGCGGTGTTAGTCGTCGTCGCCCTCGCCGGGGAGGCCTTCGATCTCGTCGTCGAGATTGTCGTCGTCGTCCTCGTCCTCCAGGAACGGAACGTCGTCGGCCTCGTCCTCGGCGAGGTCTTCGTCCTCGGCGAAGTCGACGCCAAGGTCGTCGCCGCCGGCGGGCGCGGCGCCGGGTTCGGCGTCCTCGTCGTCGGTCTCGATGACGTCCGCCTCGGCGGCCTCGTCGATTTCCGGCGTTTCGTCGACCTCGTCCTCGTAGCCATCGACCTCCTTGGGCGCGACGGCTTCCTTTTCATCGTCGGCGTCATAGTCCGGCGTGATGGCGCGGGCGCGGACGCGGCGCGACTTCAGAGCCTCTTCCGGGTCGAACTGCTCGCCGCACTTGGGGCAGACGGCGGGACGACGGTTGAGGTCGTAGAACTTCGATTGGCAGTTGGGGCAGATTTGTTTTGCGCCCAAGTCGGGATTGGCCAAGTTGGCGACCCTTTGATCCGGATGGGAAAAGCGGCGGGTCACTTGCCATGACGAGAGCCCGCTGTCAAAAGCAAACCCCTTCGCGAAAACCACCAAGTACTAAGGAGCCGGTTTCGGCATGTCGTCGGCTGGATTGAAGAGCGCCCCCGGAAGCGCTCTGCGAGGGATCGTGCGCGCTCCGGGAGACAAGTCCATTTCCCACCGTTCGATGATCCTGGGCGCGCTGGCGACCGGGACGACGACGGTCGAGGGGCTTCTGGAAGGCGACGACGTGCTCGCCACCGCGCGGGCCATGCAGGCGTTCGGCGCGCGCGTGGAGCGGGAAGGCGTCGGGCGCTGGCGCGTCGAGGGTCAGGGCGGGTTCGCCGAACCTTCCGACGTGATCGACTGCGGCAACGCCGGCACCGGCGTGCGCCTGATCATGGGCGCGGCGGCGGGCTTTGCGATGTGCGCCACCTTCACCGGCGACAGCTCCCTGCGGGGCCGGCCGATGGGGCGTGTCCTGGATCCGCTGGCCCGTATGGGCGCGACCTGGCTGGGGCGCGACAAGGGCCGCCTGCCGCTGACCCTGAAGGGCGGGAACCTTCGCGGCCTGACCTACACCCTTCCCATGGCCTCGGCCCAGGTGAAGTCGGCCGTGCTGCTGGCCGGCCTGCACGCCGAGGGCGGCGTCGAGGTGATCGAGCCGGAAGCCACCCGCGACCACACCGAGCGGATGTTGCGCGCCTTCGGAGCCGAGGTGATCGTCGAGGACCGCGTCGCGGGCGACAAGGCCATTCGTCACATCCGCCTGCCGGAGGGCCAGACGCTGACCGGGACGCATGTGGCCGTTCCCGGCGATCCGTCCTCGGCGGCCTTCCCGCTGGTGGCCGGCCTGATCGTTCCGGACTCCGAGGTGACGGTCGAGGGCGTCATGCTCAATGAGCTGCGCACCGGACTCTTCACGACCTTGCGGGAGATGGGCGCGGATCTGGTCATCTCGAACCGTCGCATGGCCAGCGGCGAGGAGGTCGGCGACATCACGGCCCGGCATTCCGCGCTGAAGGGCGTGGTCGTTCCGCCGGAGCGGGCGCCGGCGATGATCGACGAGTATCCGATCCTGGCCGTCGCGGCCGCCTTCGCCGATGGTCCGACCGTCATGCGCGGCATCGGCGAGATGCGGGTCAAGGAAAGCGATCGCATCGCCCTCACCGCGGCGGGTCTGCGGGCCTGCGGCGTCACCGTCGAGGAGGAGCCCGAAGGCATGACCGTGGTCGGAACCCGCGGCGGCGACCATCCCGTTCGCGGCGGCGGCCTTGTCCATACGCACGGCGATCACCGCATCGCCATGAGCCACCTGATCCTGGGCATGGCCGCCCAGGAGTCCGTGGCCGTCGACGAGCCGGGCATGATCGCCACCAGTTTCCCGGGCTTCGCCGAGCTGATGCGCGGCCTCGGGGCGACCCTGGCGGAGGCCTGAGCATGGCCTTCGTCATCGCGGTCGACGGCCCGGCCGCTTCGGGGAAGGGCACCATCGCCGGACGCCTGGCGGCCCTGTACGACTATCCACTGCTGGACACCGGCCTGCTGTATCGCGCGGTCGGGGTCGCGATTCTCGACGGCGGCGGGGACCTGGACGATCCGATCGCGGCCGAGGCCGTGGCGCGCGCGCTCGACCTGTCGGCGCTGGACCGAACCGAGGTGCGCACCCGCGCGGCCGGCGAGGCCGCCAGCCGCTGCGCCGTCCACCCCGGGGTCCGCGCCGCCCTGCTGGATCTGCAGCAAGCCTTCGCCGCCCGCCAGCCCGGCTCGGTCATCGACGGCCGCGACATCGGCACGGTGATCGCGCCCCACGCCCCGGCCAAGCTCTATGTCACCGCCCGCCCGGAGGTGCGCGCGGAGCGCCGCTGGAAACAGCTGGTCGGGCAGGGCGAGGACGTGACCTTCGAGGACATCCTGGCCGATATCCACAAGCGCGACGCGCGGGACGGCGGCCGCAAGGACGCGCCGATGACGCGGGCGTCCGACGCGGTCTTGCTCGACACCTCGGAAATGACTATAGAGCAGGCCTTCGATGCGGCCCGCCGTATCGTCGAGGACGCGCGCGCCCATCACCGGCTCTAGCCGGAGGGCAAATCCACCGCCGGCCTCGCCGCGATCAAGAACATCGCGGGCCGTCCTTCTAAACATGATTCAACCGAACGCTCGGGAACCGTGTTCGTCACGGGCCCTTTCATGGCGTTCCCCAACCCTAGAGACCAAAGATCAGCATGGCTGACGATATGAGCTTCAATCCGACGCGCGACGACTTCGAAGCGCTCCTCAACGACTCGATGGGCGGCCGCGACTTCGCGGAAGGCAGCGTCGTGAAGGGCAAGGTCGTCGGCGTCGAAAAGGACTTCGCGATCATCGACGTCGGTCTGAAGACCGAAGGCCGCGTCCAGCTGAAGGAATTCGGCGTCGACGAAAACGGCAAGGCCACGGTCAAGGCCGGCGACACCGTCGAAGTCTTCCTGGAACGCCTCGAAAACGCCATGGGCGAAGCGGTCATCAGCCGCGAAAAGGCCAAGCGCGAAGAAGCCTGGACCCGTCTGGAAGGCGTCTACGCCCGCAACGAACCCGTCATGGGCGCGATCGTCGGTCGCGTGAAGGGCGGCTTCACCGTCGACCTGGGCGGCGCCTCGGCCTTCCTGCCGGGCTCGCAAGTCGACATCCGTCCGGTCCGCGACGTCGGCCCGCTGATGGGCAAGGAACAGCCCTTCGCCATCCTGAAGATGGACCGTCCGCGCGGCAACATCGTCGTCTCGCGTCGCGCCATCCTGGAAGAAGCCCGCGCCGAGCAGCGCACCGAGCTGGTGTCGCAGCTGCAAGAGGGTGAGATCCGCGAAGGCGTCGTCAAGAACATCACCGACTACGGCGCGTTCGTCGACCTGGGCGGCATCGATGGCCTGCTGCACGTCACCGACATGAGCTGGAAGCGCGTCAACCACCCGAGCCAGGTGCTCGCCGTGGGCGACACCGTGAAGGTCCAGATCGTCAAGATCAATCCGGACACCCAGCGCATCAGCCTCGGCATGAAGCAGCTGCAGTCGGATCCGTGGGACGGCGTGGAAGCCAAGTACCCGGTCGGCGCCAAGTTCACGGGCCGCATCACCAACATCACCGACTACGGCGCCTTCGTGGAGCTGGAAGCCGGTGTCGAAGGCCTGGTGCACGTCTCGGAAATGTCCTGGACCAAGAAGAACGTCCACCCCGGCAAGATCGTCTCGACCTCGCAGGAAGTCGACGTGGTCGTGCTGGACGTCGATCCGTCCAAGCGTCGCGTCTCGCTGGGCCTGAAGCAGGCCCTGGCCAACCCGTGGGAAGCCTTCCTGGAAGCGCACCCGGTCGGCTCGGCCGTCGAAGGCGAAGTCAAGAACGCGACCGAATTCGGTCTGTTCATCGGCCTCGACAACGACATCGACGGCATGGTCCACCTGTCGGACATCGACTGGAGCGTTCCGGGCGAAGAAGCCATGGCCCGCTACAAGAAGGGCGACATGGTCAAGGCGAAGGTTCTCGACGTCGACGTCGAGAAGGAACGCATCTCGCTGGGCATCAAGCAGCTGGCCGGCGACCCGATGTCGGGCGACACCTTCCGCAAGAACCAGACCGTGACCGTCACCGTCACGGAAGTCACCTCGGGCGGCATCGAAGTCCGCTTCGGCGAGGACGACGCCCCGATGACCGCCTTCATCCGCAAGTCGGACCTGTCGCGCGATCGTCAGGAGCAGCGTCCGGAGCGCTTCGCCGTGGGTGACCGCGTCGACGCCCAGATCACCAACGTGGACAAGGCCGCGCGCCGCGTCTCGCTGTCGATCAAGTCGCTGGAAATGGCCGAAGAGAAGGAAGCCATCGAGCAGTTCGGCTCGTCGGACTCCGGCGCTTCGCTGGGCGACATCCTGGGCGCCGCTCTGCGTGAGCGCGCTTCCAAGGAATAGGCCTCTCCTCCTTGTGAGGTGAAGCTGACGGCGGCTGGAGCGATCCAGCCGCCGTTTTCTTTTTTCGCGCCGCCTTCCGCGCGGGCGTTTCCTTTCGCCGAAAACCCTGGCAAACTATTCAAGTTAAAGTTGTGTCGAGGGGCGCGCGTGCGGGGTCTCAAGTGGGCGGCGATCGCCGCGGTGTCGGGTTCGCTTTTGGCGGGGGCGGCGTTGGCCGACGACAAGCCCCTTTATGGCCCCCCGGCCAAGTGGGTGCGGGTGGCCGACATTCCACCGCCGCCCAAGGATGACCAGGCCCCCTCGACCCAGGTCCTGCTGGACGACAGCCAGTCCTGGCATGACGGAACCGGTTCGACCTTCTACACCCGCCGCGTCGTCAAGGTCCTGAGGTCCGAGGGACTGCAGGGCGGCTCGCGCTCTGTCACCTGGGATCCGGTGCGCGAAACGGTGACGCTCCACACCCTGGCCATCGTGCGGGACGGCCAGCGCATCGACCTTCTGAAGCAGGGCGAGGACGTACTGGTCCTGCGCCGCGAAAGGAACCTGGAACGCGCCATGCTGGACGGCCGCATGACCGCGTCGGTGCAGATCAAGGACCTGCGGGTCGGCGACGAGGTCGACTTCGCCTACACGCTCGAGCACCGCGAACCGCTGCTGGGCGGCCGCACGAACGACTTCGAACGGATGGGCTGGACCGGCGTCGCGGGCCGCTATCGCGCTCGCCTGCTATGGCCGGACGGGACGCCCCTGACCTGGCGCGCCACGGCGGCCTTCCCCACGCCCAAGGTCGACAAGTCCGGCGGCGTGAACGAACTGGTGGTCGACATCAACGACGCCAAACCCCCCAAGGCCCCTGTCGGCGCGCCGGCGCGCTTCCAGCGCCTCGGCATGCTGGAGGCGACGACCTATTCCGGCTGGGACGATATCTCTCGCCGCATGGCGCCGCTCTATGGCAAGGCGTCCGAGCTCTCGGCCGACTCGCCGCTGCGGGCCGAGGTCGCCGCGATCGCCGCCTCCAGCCCCGACCCCAAGGTCCGGGCCTTCAAGGCGCTGCAGCTGGTCGAGGACAAGACCCGCTACCTGTTCCTGGGCATGGGCGACGGCGGTTACAAGCCCGCCTCGGCGGACGAGACCTGGGCGCGCAAGTTCGGCGACTGCAAGGCCAAGACGGTGTTGCTGCTGGCTCTGCTGCGCGAACTGGGCGTCGCGGCTGAACCGGTGCTGGTGCAGACCGCCGGCGCCGATGGTCTGGACGAACGCGCGCCCTCCGCGTCGTTGTTCAACCACGTGCTCGTTCGCGCCCGCATCAACGGCAAGAGCTACTGGCTGGATGGAACCCGTTCGGGCGATATCGGCGGCATCGACGGCCAGCGTCCGCCGCCCTTCCGCTGGGGGCTGCCGGTGCGCGAGGCCGGCGCCACGCTGGAGGAGATCGTGCAGGCGCCGCTCTCCAGGCCCGAAACCGAGGGCAAGATCCACATCGACGCCTCGGGCGGCCTCGACAAGCCCGCGCCGAGCACCATGACCATGACCTTCCGAGGCGATGCCGGCCTGGCCCTGGCGCGCGCTCTGCGCACCACCCCGCGCGCCGATGTCGAGCGCGGCCTCAAGCAGCAGCTCTCGTCCAGCAGCAGCTGGCTCACGATCCAGACCATCGATTTCGACTTCGCTCCCGATGGGGTCGCCAAGGTGATGATCGCCGGCTCGGCCGATATGGACTGGCGGATGAACGACGATATCGGCGCCCGGGAATACAAGTTCCCCGGGTCGGGATCGGGCGCCGCCGCGACCTTCCCGCGCCGCGAGCCCGGCCCCAATGACGACGCGCCCTATGCGACGCCGTTCCCGACCTACAGCAGCGCGGTGGTCGAAATCGTGCTGCCCAACAAGGGCGAGGGCTTCTCGATCAAGGGCCTGAACTGGTCGGGGCGTCTGGCCAATAGCGAGATCGTCCGAACGGCCACCCTCACCAACGGGGTCGCGCGCTTCACCCAAAGCAATCGCTCCATCGGCCGCGAACTGCCGTTCAGCGAGGTCGAGGAAGCCAACAAGACCGCGCGACGGCTGGCCGCCGAGGGGGAGATCATCCGCGCGCCGAAGGGTTCTTAAGGGCTCGAATTAACCGAACCTCGTTCGAGAATCTTATGCAACCCCTTGAAGACTCAGCCGTCGTTGGGCAAAGGTCCGCTCGCGCCTTTCTCTCCCAGGGGCGTTCCGGGGATATCGATGATCAAGTCCGAACTCATCGCCAGGCTCGCGAATGAAAATCCGCACCTGACGCAGAAGGACGTCGAACGGGTAGTCGGCGTCATCCTGGAACGCATGATCGGCGCTCTGGAGGACGGCGGTCGCGTCGAGCTGCGCGGCTTCGGCGCCCTGTCGGTCCGATCGCGCCCCGCGCGCACCGGCCGCAATCCGCGCACCGGCGAGGCGGTCGAGGTCCGGGCCAAGCACGTGCCGTTCTTCAAGAGCGGCAAGGAGCTGCGCGCCCGCCTGAACGCGGACGGCGACGAATAACGGCAAACAATTCCAGGGGTTGACCCCGGGTCGCGAACGCCGTCAGCCTCCGAAGCTGTTTCGAGGCAGAGAGGGGTTCGCCATGAGCGTCGTCAAGGAATTCCGTGAGTTCATCGCCCGCGGCAACGTGATCGATCTAGCCGTCGGCGTGATCATCGGCGCGGCGTTCAACAGCATCGTCAAGAGCCTGGTCGACCAGGTGATCATGCCGCCGATCGGCCTGCTGACCGGCGGCCTTGATTTCGCCAAGCTGGAATGGGTGCTGCGGCCCGACAATCCCGCGACCGAGAAAATCGAGAAGGTGTCGATCCAATACGGCGCCTTCATCAACACCGTAATCCAGTTCTTCATCGTCGCGGTGGTGGTGTTCTTGCTGGTCAAGCTGGTCAACGAGATCCGCCGCAAGGACGCCGAGGAGCCCGCGCCCGCCGCGCCGCCGGCCCCGACGCCGGAAGAAAAGCTGCTGACCGAAATCCGCGACCTGCTGGCGACCAAGTCTTAGAAAGGGCGCGCTAGAGCCTTATTTTCCGCTCGAATGGAATCATTCGAGCGGAAAATAAGGCTCTAAATCAAACATTTAGAGCGTGATAACCGCCGAAACCGCTGACACTTTCGGCTATCACGCTCTAGGCTTGGCGTCCAGGACCGTGATCCTGGACGCCGCCTCCATCAGCGGGTCAAGGACGGGCTGTCCAGGTCCAGCTTGGCGGCCGGAATGACCGTGGCGTTCGGCGCGGCCTTGAGCAGCGCATCGCCCATGACCTTGGCGTCGCCGGCGACGATCACGCTCATCTGGGCCGGGTCCAGCTTGTCCTTGGCGAAGGCCTGCACCTCTTCCGGCGTCACGGCCTCGACCTTGGCGGCATAGGCTTGGATCTCGGTCAGCGGCACGCCGTAGATGGCGAGGTTGCCGAGGATGTTGGCCAGCCCCTCCGATGTGCCCAATTCGCGGCCATAGCTGCCGACCAGCACCGACTTGCGGGCCGAGAGCTCGTTCGCGGCGGCCGGTTCGGCGGCCAGGCGGGTGATCTCGGCGCGGGTTAGGCCGATGACCTCGCCGGCCGACTCGTTCTTGGTCTGCACCCGGGCCGAGAAGCCGCCGATGCGGCCTTGCGGCGTGAGGCTTGAGCCGGCGCCATAGGACAGGCCGCGCTTGATGCGGATTTCCTGGTTCAGGCGCGAGGAGAACCCGACGCCCAGCACCGTGTTGGCGACGACGCCTTGGTAATAGCGCGGGTCGGCGCGGGTGATCGCCGGCTTGGCCAGCACCACGGCCGCTTGGCCCGTACCTGGAAGGTCGATGACCAGGTTGCGGGGCGCGTAGGCGGTCGGCGCGGCGGGCGGCGTCGGCGGAGCGGCGGCGGGTTTCTTCCACGACCCGAACGCTTTTTCGGCCAGGGCGAAGCCGGCCTCGGGCGTCAGGTCGCCGGTCAGCACCAGCACCGCGTTGTCGGGCCGCCAGTAGGCGGCGTGGGTCTTGACCAGGTCGGCCGGCTTGATCCGAGGCAGCGAGCCCGGCGTGCCGCCGGCCACGTGGCCATAGGCCGAGCCGGCGTAGAGCAAGGGCGCCGTGGCGAAGCCGGCGAGGCTTCCGGGACGCTGGAACGAGACCGAAAGACCGTCGAGGGTCTCGGCGCGCACCCGCGCAAGCTCCTGGGGCGAGAAGGCCGGATGCTCGGCGACGTCGGCCATGATCGCCATGGCGGGCGTGGCGTTGCTGGCCGTGACGCTCAGGGTCAGGGAGGCGGCCTCCCAGCCCGAACCGGCTTCGAGATTGGCGCCTAGCGCCTCGATCTGGCGGGCGACATCGGTGGCCGAGCGGGTGGTGGTGCCCTCGGTCAGCAGTTCGGCCGTCAGGCTGGAGGTCCCGGCCAGGCCTTTCGGATCCGAGCTGGCGCCGCCCTTTACGGTCAGGTCGGCGGTGATCAGGGGCAGGTCGCTGGACTTGGCGACGATGACCCGCAGGCCGTTGGCGAGGGTCTTCTCGGCCGGTGTGGGCAGGACGGCGGCGACGGGCGCGCCGACCGGCGGCGGCTTCTGGCGCTCGGACTCGGGGGCGAGGGTGACAATTGGGCCGTCGTACTTGACCGAGGCGACCTTGGGGATCGGCGGCGTGGCGTCCTTTTCGCCGGCCGGTCGGTCCTTCTCCGGCAGATAGCGGATCACGGTGCGGCGGTCGTCGGCCAGATACTTCTGGGCCACGCGCTGGACATCGGCGGCGGTCACCGCCTGCAGGGCGGCCAGGTCCGTATTGGCCCGCGCCGCGTCACCCTCGACTTCCTGGGCGAAACCCAGGGCGAAGCCTCGGCCGTCGATCTCCTCGCGCTTGCGCACGGCGTCGGCCAGCAGGCCGGCCTTGGCCTCGGCCAGTTCGGCGGGGCTGACGCGCTGGTCTCGGACCCGGGCGACCTGGGCGCGCAGGGCGGCCTCGCCCTGGGCCACCGTCTTGCCGCCGGCCATCACGGCGCCGACATAGAAGATGCCCGGCTGGGCGTTGTTCGGCGCGTTGGAGAACACCGACTGGGCGATCTTCTGCTCGTAGACCAGGGTGTCATAGAGCCGCGATGACTTTCCGGCCGACAACACCGCGTCGAGAACGGTCAGGGCCGCGGCGTCCTTGTCGCGGGCCGACGGCGCCAGCCAGGTGATCGCCAGGGCCGGCAGCGGCACATTCGGGCCGTAGGTGTTGACGGTGCGCGGGCCGGATCGGGCGGGCTCGACCGCCGTGACCTGGGGGATCGGCGTCGAGGGCTTCTCGATCGGCGCGAAGTACTGGTCGATCATCGCGTCCAGTCGGGCCTGATCGAAATTGCCGACGACGATCAGGGTGGCGTTGTCGGGCCGGTAGTAGGTCTGGTGAAAGGCGCGGACGTCGTCGACCGTGGCCGCGTCCAGCTCCTCGATCGAACCGATGCCTGGGCGCTTGTAGGGGTGGGCGGCGTAGGACTGTTGCGGGATCGCCAGCGAGAAGAAACGGCCGTAGGGATCGGCCAGAACGCGCTGCCGCAGCTCTTCCTTCACGACGTCGCGTTCGGAAGCGAACACGGGCTGGTCGATGACCAGGGCCTTCAGGCGGTCGCTCTCGGCCCACAGGAGCCGTTCCAGATGATTGGCGGGGGCGACCTCGTAATAGTTGGTGAAGTCGTCCCAGGTGGAGGCGTTGTTGAAGCCGCCGACGTCCTCGGTCAGGCGGTCCAGCGTCTCGCTGGGCATGTTGCGGGTCGCCTTGAACATCAGATGTTCGAAGAGATGGGCGAAGCCCGAGCGGCCGTTGGGGTCGTCCTTGGAGCCGACGCCGTACCACATCTGCACCGAGACGTTGGGCGTGGTCGTGTCGCGCGAGGTGATGACTTTCAGGCCATTGGGCAGGACCCGCCGCTGGTAGACGATCGGGGGCGCGACGATCGGCGCGGCGACCAGGGCCTTGGACGCCGCCACGCTCGCGAGCTTCGGCTTGACCTTGGCTGGCGCCGCCATGACCAGCGGCGACAGCGCCGTCGTTGAAAGAGCGGCCGCCGCGAGGGCGAACTTGGCGGTGCGAAGCATGGGCGCGATAGCCTCCAAAAAGGGAACCGAGACCCTAGCACCTGCGACTTTCGGGTAAACCTTACCGAACCGTCATGCTTGGGCGGAACCGAACGGCGCCATCCGCATTAGGAACAGTTGTCTCGCCCCAGCATCCCCGCAGGGTCCGATACGCCCGGGGGGAAAGTGTCCGAATCGTCTCTGAGAGACCGACTGCGCGAGGCCACCGCGCAAGATCACGCGATCCTCGACGCCAGGGTCGCGGACTGGCGGATTGAAACGCCCGCCGGCTACGCCGCTTTCCTGCTCGCCTCCGCGATCGCCCTGACGCCGCTGGAGCTGGCTCTGGAGCGGGCCGGCGTCCAGACTTGGCTGCCGGACTGGCCGGTTCGCGCGCGGCGGGACGCCCTGGCGGCCGATCTCGCCGTTCTCGGCGTGGAGGTCCCCGCCTTCGAGCCGGCCTTCGTGCCCTCGCCGGACTTCGGCGCCGGGCTGCTCTACACCCTGGAAGGTTCGCGTCTGGGCGCTCGCGTCCTGGCGCGGCAGGCGCGCGGCGCCATGGATGATCCCCCGCTGGCCTACCTGACCCACGGCCAGGGTCGGCCGCTCTGGCGCGATTTCCTTACATGGCTGGAGAGCATACCCAAAGTCGGGTCGCGGACAGACGCCATCCAGGCCGGCGCGCGATATGGCTTTAACCGTTTCTCGGATGCGTTCGAGATTGTCCCCTCGCCCCAGGGCCTGAATGTCCGAGCCGTCGTCCATGACCGGGTTTGAGGTCGACCTGACGAACTGCGATCGCGAACCGATCCATATTCTCGGATCGGTGCAGCCGTTCGGCTTCCTGCTGGCCGTCAATTCCGACTGGGTGATCGTTCACGCCTCGACCTCGACCCTGCGCTATCTGGGCTTGGCGCCTGCCGACGTGCTGGACAAGCCGTTGAGCCAGGTCATGAGCGGCCACGCCATCCACGCGATCCGGGGGCGCTTGCAGGTGTTGCGCGGCGCCGACGCGGTCGAGCGGATGTTCGGGGTGCCGCTGACCGACGGCGGCGAGGACTTCGATCTTGCCCTGCACTATTCCGGTCGCCTGCTGATCATCGAGGGCGAGCCCAGCTTTGCCGACGCCCTGATCGAGGCCGCCTCGGCCGTGCGTTCCATGACCGCGCGCATCGTCGCGCGGCCCGACTTCGAGGGCTTCTGCCACGAGGCCGCCCGTCAGGTCCGGGCCCTGACCGAGTTCGACCGGGTGATGATCTATCGCTTCGGCCACGACGGGGCCGGAGAGGTGATCGCCGAGTCGGTTCGGCCCGGCATCGGCTCCTTCCTCGGGCAGCGCTATCCGGCGTCGGACATTCCGGTCCAGGCCCGCGCTCTCTACGAACGCAACTGGCTGCGCATCATCGCCGATGTCGACGCCGAGGTCTCGCCGATCGTCCCCGAGGTCAGCGTCTCGGGCGAACCGGTTGACCTGTCCATGAGCATGTTGCGCGCCGTCTCGCCGATCCACATCGAGTATCTGCGCTACATGGGGGTGGCGGCTTCGCTGTCGATCTCGATCCTGCGCGACGGCAAGCTGTGGGGTCTGTTCGCCTGCCACCACTACGCGCCCAAGCACATCAGCTATGAGCGCCGCACGGCCGCCGAACTGTTCGGCCAGCTGTTTTCCCTGACCCTGGAAAGCCGCGAACGCGAGGTCGAGACCCGGCGCCTGGCCGAGGCCCGCAATCTGCACGACCGCATGATGAACGCGGTGGTCAAGGCCAACCAGGGCGCCGACAGCCTTAGTCCCTATCTCGACGATCTGTGCCGCCTGGTGCACTGCGACGGTCTGGCCCTGTGGCTGGAGGGGCGGCTGACCCTGCGCGATTCCACCCCCGACGCCAGCGACGTCCATAGCCTGATCCGTCTGCTGAGGGAGAAGGACACCCACGCGGTCTTCGCGACCAGCGAGATCAGCGCTCTGATGCCCTCGGCGGCGGCCTGGGCCGCGAAGGCCGCCGGCATGATGGCCGTGCCCCTGTCGCGCGCGCCCCGCGACTACATGATCTTCTTTCGCAAGGAAGAGGCTCAAACGGTGGTTTGGGCGGGCAAGCCGGCCAAGCTGGTTCAGGTCGGACCGCTTGGCGACCGCCTGACGCCGCGCAAGAGCTTCGAGGCGTGGGAAGAGACCACGCGCGGCCAGAGCCGGCCGTGGACCGTGGTCGAGAGATCTCTGGCCGAGAGTATGCGCGCCAGCCTTCTGGAGATCGTCTTCCGGCTGACCGATCTGGCCGACGAGGAGCGCCAGCGCGCCAACCAGCGTCAGGAACTGCTGATCGCCGAACTGAACCACCGGGTGCGCAACATCCTGGGTTTGATCCGTGGTCTGATCAGCCAGACCCGCTCCGGCGTCGCTAGCGTCGAGGAGTTCGCCGAGGTGGTCGGCGGGCGGGTCCAGGCCCTGGCCCGCGCCCATGATCAGATCACCCGTCATCAATGGGGGCCGGGGGCGCTCAGCGATCTGATCACCGCCGAGGCCGAGGCCTATCTGTCGAACAAGGCCGAGCGCGTAACGCTGACCGGCGCGCCGATCGCCCTGGCGCCGGACGCGTTTTCGATCTTGTCGCTGGTCATCCACGAACTGATGACCAACTCGGCGAAGTACGGCGCCCTTTGCGACCAGCGCGGCCAGGTCGGAATCGACTGGACCCGCGACGCCAAGGGCGACCTGATCATCGATTGGCGCGAGCGGGACGGCCCGCCCGTCAAACCGCCGACCCGGAGGGGCTTCGGCTCGACCATCATCGAGCACTCGATCCCCCATGACTTGAATGGCGAGGTCAGCCTCGACTACCGGCCCGAGGGCTTCCAGGCCCGAATCCGCATCCCGGGCCGCTATGTCACCAGCGAGGGCGTGGTCGCGACCGTGAAGCCGGCGCGGCGCGCCGAGACGCCGGTGCGAGCGCCCGATCGGATGCTGGTGGTCGAGGACAACATGATCATCGCGCTGGATCTCGAAGACATGCTGACTCGGCTGGGGGTCAAGTCCATCACCCTGGCCTCCAGCGTGGCCCAGGCCCTGGACGCCCTGGCCGAGGACATGCCGCCCTTCGCCATCCTGGACGTCAATCTGGGCCACGAGACCAGCTTCCCGATCGCGAAGGCCCTGCAAGACGCCGGCGTGCCGTTCGCCTTCGGCACGGGCTTTGGCGACAGCGCGGCGTTTCCCGACCGCTTCAAGGACGCGCCCGTGCTGCAGAAACCCTACAGCGCCGAGGCCTTGGCCGGGCTGTTCTAGTCGAGGATGAACCGCGCTCGCTGCTCGTCCGTCGGGATCCGGCAGCGATCCCTCTTCCCCAGAAGCCGATAGCGGTTGGCCGCGATCCAGTCATAGGCGGCGTCGGCGGGACCGCGCGGCAGGCGGTCGACGACGGCCAGCCAACGCCACGGCGCGGGCAGTCTGCGCAACAGCGCGGCGACGGCGGCGGTCTTGGTCAGCGGGCGGCCGCGATCGAAGAACAGGAAGCTCTCGGGCGCGTCGGGGTCCAGGCCGTGGGTCAAGGCGAGCTGCCGGCCGTAGGGTGACTCGATCGGCGTGAAGCGGATGACGCCCGCGCGGTCCAGCCGCAGCACGGTCCGCACCGCGCCGTCGCACAGGTGGCAGACGCCATCGAACAGCATAAGGCCGTCGGGGCTCATCCGGCCTCACACTCGCGCCGCAGGGCCTTCAGCGAGGCGGGGACGTCGCGGCGCATCATGCCGCTGATCAGGCGGGCGGGAACCGCGAAGGGGGCGGTGGCCCACAGATCGTAGGTGACCCGGGTGCGCGCGCCGCCGTCCAGGGGCTCCAGCGTCCAGCTTCCCTCGCAAGCGCGGATGTCGCCGCCGATGCAGGTGAATCCGACCCGCCGGTCGGGCTCCAGCGTCACGCGCGAGGTCGAGCGTAGGGTGGGCATGAAGAAGGTCCACTTGACCGCGTGCTCGCGGATCTCGGTCCCGTCCGGCGCGCGCGAGACGACGCGGCAGTGTTTGACGCCCGGACTCATCCGGGCGGCCCGATCGCAGTCGAGGATGATGCGGAACACGACCGCCGGCGGGGCGGCGATATCGATGCTGGCGTGGACCACGCCACGGCCCTGGTCGTCGGCATGGGCCTCGACCGCGACGCCGTCGTCCTTCACCGCGAATTCGGTGGCCGCCTCCGCGGGTTGGGCGAGGACGAGCAGGACGAGAAGGGAGACCAACCGGCGCATTACCTGGAGGCTAACGCGCCGGTGTGGCTTTCGTCAGGCGCCCGCGCGGTTTTTCACCAGGTCGTCGACCACCGACGGATCGGCCAGGGTCGAGGTGTCGCCCAGGTTCTCCAGCTCGTTTTCGGCGATCTTGCGCAGGATGCGGCGCATGATCTTGCCCGAGCGGGTCTTGGGCAGGCCCGGCGCCCACTGGATGACGTCCGGCGTGGCGATCGGTCCGATCTCGCGGCGGACCCAATCGATCAGCTCCTTGCGCAGGCTTTCCGACGCCTCGACGCCCGCGTTGAGGGTGACGTAGCAATAGATGCCCTGGCCCTTGATCGGGTGCGGATAGCCGACGACCGCGGCCTCGGCGACCCGGGGGTGCGCGACCAGGGCGCTCTCGACCTCGGCCGTGCCCAGGCGGTGGCCGGAGACGTTGAGCACGTCGTCGACGCGGCCGGTGATCCAGTAGTAGCCGTCGGCGTCCCGCCGGCAGCCGTCGCCGGTGAAGTACTTGCCGGGGTAGGTCGTGAAATAGGTCTCGATGAACCGCTGATGGTCGCCATAGACCGTGCGCATCTGGCCCGGCCAGCTATCGGTCAGGACGAGGTTGCCCTCGGTCGCGCCTTCCAGCACGACCCCCTCGGCGTCGACCAGCTCGGGCTTGACGCCCGGCATCGGACCGCAGGCCGAACCGGGCTTCAGCGCGTCGGCGCCGGGCAGCGGGGTCATCAGTGTTCCACCCGTCTCGGTCTGCCACCAGGTGTCGACGATGGGGCAGCGGCTCTCGCCGACCACGCGGTGATACCAGAGCCAGGCCTCGGGATTGATCGGCTCGCCCACGCTGCCCAGCAGGCGCAGCGAGGCGCGCGAGGTCCGCTCGACCGGCGCCTCGCCTTCGCGCATCAAAGCGCGCAGGGCCGTCGGGGCGGTGTAGAAGATCTCGACCTTGTGCTTGTCGATCACCTGCCAGAACCGGCTGTTGCAGGGATAGTTCGGCACGCCCTCGAACATCACGCTGGTCGCGCCGTTCGCGAGCGGGCCATAGACGATGTAGGTGTGGCCGGTGACCCAGCCGATGTCGGCCGTGCACCAGTAGACCTCGCCGGGCCGGTAGTCGAACACCGCTTCATGGGTCCAGCTGGCCCAGACCAGATAGCCGCCGGTCGTGTGCAGCACGCCCTTGGGTTTGCCCGTCGAGCCCGACGTGTAGAGGATGAACAGCGGGTCCTCGGCGTTCATCGGCTCGGGCGCGCAATGGATCGAGGCCTTGGCGGCGGCGTGTTCGTAGATGATGTCGCGGCCGGCGGTCAGGGGCACATGAGCGCCCGTGCGGGTGACGACCAGCACCTTTTCAACGCCCGGACAATGGGCCAGGGCGGCGTCCACATTGGCTTTCAAAGGAATCCGCTTGCCGCCGCGCACGCCCTCGTCGGCGGTGATGACCAGCTTGGAGTCGCAGTCGTTGATGCGGCCTGACAGGCTGTCGGGGGAGAAGCCGGCGAACACCACCGAATGGACGGCCCCGATCCGCGCGCAGGCCAGCATGGCGTAGGCGGCCTCGGGGATCATCGGCAGATAGATCGTCACCCGGTCGCCCTTGGTCACGCCTTGGGCCTTGAACACGTTGGCCATCCGGCAGACCTGCTCGTGCAGCTCGGCATAGGTGATCTTGCGCGAGGCGGCCGGGTCGTCGCCTTCCCAGATCAACGCCACATCGTTGGCGCGGTGGCGCAGGTGGCGGTCGATGCAGTTGGCCGAGACGTTGAGGACCCCGTCCTCGTACCAGCGGATGCGGAAATCCTCGGTCCGGAGAGAGACGTCCTTGATCTTGGTGGGCGGGGTGATCCAGTCCAGACGCCCGGCCAGATCCTTCCAATAGCCATGCGGATCTTCGTCGGCGCGACGGCGCGCGGCCGCCAGGGCCTCGGCGTTCACATGGGCGCGCTCCGCCCAGGCCTTAGGAACCGGAAACAGCATACCGTCGCTCACCTGCGCTACTCCCTTTTATTATTGGCGCGGAATTAGGCGAAGCCAACCGCCCGACGCAAGAAGACCAATAAGGTTTCTCGCGTCGAACGGCCGGCGTCGGGTTTCGCGCGGGATCAGAAGAAGCCGAGGGCCTTGGCGCTGTAGCTGACCAGCATGTTCTTGGTCTGCTGATAGTGGTCCAGCATCATCTTGTGGGTCTCGCGGCCCACGCCCGACTGCTTGTACCCGCCGAAGGCCGCGTGGGCGGGATAGGCGTGATAGCAGTTGGTCCACACGCGGCCGGCCTCGATTCCCCGCCCGAAGCGGTAGCAGCGGTTGGCGTCGCGGCTCCATACGCCGGCGCCGAGGCCGAAGGCGGTGTCGTTGGCGATCGCCAGGGCTTCTTCCTCGGTCTTGAAGGTCGTGACGGCCAGGACCGGGCCGAAGATCTCCTCCTGGAAGATCCGCATCTTATTGTGGCCCTCGAACACGGTCGGCTCGACATAGTAGCCGTCGGCCAGTTGGCCCGGCAGGATCGTGCGCTTGCCGCCAGTCAGCAGCTTGGCGCCTTCATTACGGCCGATGTCCATATAGCTGAGGATCTTATTCAGCTGCTCCTCGGAGGCCTGTGCGCCGATCATGGTGGCGGGATCCAGCGGGCTGCCCTGAACCACGGCCTGGACGCGCTTGAGCGCCCTTTCCATGAATTTCTGGTAGATCGACTCCTGGACCAGCGCCCGGCTAGGGCAGGTGCAGACCTCGCCCTGGTTCAGGGCGAACATCGTGAAGCCCTCCAGCGCCTTGTCCAGATAGTCGTCGTCCTCGCGCGCCACGTCTTCGAAGAAGATGTTCGGCGATTTGCCGCCCAGTTCCAGGGTCACCGGGATCAGGTTCTGGCTGGCGTACTGCATGATCAGCCGGCCGGTCGAGGTCTCGCCGGTGAAGGCGATCTTGGCGATGCGCGGGCTGGACGCCAGCGGCTTGCCGGCCTCGACCCCGAAGCCGTTGACGATGTTCAGCACCCCGGCCGGCAGCAGATCGCCGATCAGCTCCGCCCAGACCATGATCGAGGCCGGGGTCTGTTCGGCGGGCTTCAGCACCACGCAGTTGCCGGCCGCCAGGGCCGGCGCAAGCTTCCAGCAAGCCATCAGCAGCGGGAAGTTCCACGGAATGATCTGGCCGACCACGCCCAGCGGCTCGTGGAAGTGATAGGCGATGGTGTCGTGGTCGATCTCCGAGATCGAGCCTTCCTGCGAGCGCAGGCAGCCGGCGAAGTAGCGGAAGTGGTCGATGGCCAGCGGGATGTCGGCGGCCATGGTCTCGCGAATGGGCTTGCCGTTGTCCCAGGTCTCGGCGGTGGCCAGGACCTCGAGATTCTCTTCCATGCGGTCGGCGATGCGCAGCAGGATGCGCGAGCGGTCGGTGGCGCTGGTCTTGGCCCAGGCGGCCTTGGCGGCGTGGGCGGCGTCCAGGGCGCGCTCGATGTCGACGTCCTGCGACCGTGCGATCTCGCAGATCTTTCGGCCGTGGATCGGCGAGCTGTTGTCGAAATAGCGGCCATCGGTCGGCGCGACCCACTGGCCGCCGATGAAGTTGTCGTAGCGGGCCTTGAACGGCGGACGCGACAGGGACTCGATGAATTCGGGCTTGGTCATGGGCTTCCTCCGGGCGCCAATGATCGGCGTCTGTTGGAAGCGAGTTTGGCGTCGTCGGTCGAAGGTCGGCGCCGGGGTCGAAGCCCGCGCCTCTCCGAACTGTCTCACATTCGAGACAGGTTCAGTGGAATTCCCGCCCGCGCGCCAGGTCCAGGCGTTTGAGCTTGCGATTCAGCGTGGCGCGGGACAGGCCCAGGACCGCCGCCGCGGCCGACACGTTGCCGCCGGTCTGTGTCAGGGCTCGGCGGACGGCGGCGCGCTCGGCTTCGTTGAGGTCGGCGGTGCGGTCGGGCGACGGAAGACCCTTGCGCAGGGTCTCGTCGGTCAGCTTCAGGGCGATGCGCGCCGCGCGGCTGGCGCCGATGACCAGGTCGTCGCCGTCCACCGCCAGCATCGGCGTCGAGGCCCGGTCGGCGCTCGCGTCGGGCAGGAGCACGATCCGCGCCTTCGGGAAGGCTTCGCGAAAGGCGCGCGCCTCGATGCGGCGGGCGGCGTCGGTGACCGCCCGCTCGATCAGGCCCGTGAGTCCCTCGAGGCCCGGGCGGCAGGAGGAGACGTCCAGCGCCCCGGCCAGCCGGCCCGCGGCGTCGAACAGCGGCGCGACCGTGCAGGACAGGCCGATATTGCGCGTGTGGAAATGTTGGTCGCGATGGATGGTCAGCACGCGCTGCTCGGCGATGCAGGTGCCAATGCCGTTGGTGCCCTCGCGCGCTTCGCTCCACATGGCGCCATTCCAAAGGCCCCAGCGGCGAAACACCGGATCGTCGGCGGCTACGCCTCGGCGATCGACCGGAACGCCCTCGGCATTGGTCAGCAGCACGCAGCAGCCCCCGTCGCCGACCGCCTGGAAAAGGGCGTCGAGATTGTCCTGGGCCGCGGCCAGCAGTGATCCCATCTGGTCCTGGGCCGCGCGCAACTCGGCCTCGGAGAGAATTTCGGGCGGCTTGCGGTTTTCCGGGTCAAGGTGGTGCTGGGTCAGGCTGCGACGCCACGAGGCGGCCAGCGGCGTGGCCGCGCCGTCGCGCAGCACCGACAGGACCTTCTCGGCATGGCCAGGATCGGCCATTGCTTTCCTCCTCGACCGGCGAACCGGCTTATGCCGCAACATGACGCCGCGACGGCGTCGGACGCAAGTGTGACATTTTGGGGTCGGCTCGCTTTGGGTTTGGGCGTAAAGGGTCCGGACTTTCCAAGGAGCGTCCCATGCTGTTGGCCCTGTCCGCCTGGCCCGAGATCGAAGAGCGCCTGAAGACCAGCACCAGCGTGGTGGTCCCGATCGGTTCGAACGAGCAGCACGGCCCGACCGGCCTGCTGGGCACCGACTGGCTTTGCCCGGAGATCATCGCCCACGAGGCCAGCAAGCGGGCGGCGGACAAGATCCTGGTCGCGCCGACCTTCAATATCGGCATGGCCCAGCATCACCTGGCCTTTCCGGGCACGATCTTCCTGCGCCCCTCGACCTTCATCGCCGCGATCGGCGACTGGGTGCGGTCGCTGAGCGCCCACGGCTTCACGCGCATCTATTTCCTGAACGGCCACGGCGGCAATGTTGCCTCGATCGAGGCCGCGTTTTCGGAGATCTACGCCGACTACAGCTTCCGCCAGCAGCGCGCGCCGTTCGCCCTGAAGTTGAAGAACTGGTGGGACCTGGCCGGCGTCAACGCTCTGGCCAACCGCCAGTTTCCGACCGGTCATGGCAGCCACGCCACGCCGTCGGAGATCGCCGTGACCCAGTGGGCCTATCCCGAGAGGATCAAGACGGCGGCCTATTCGCCCCAGATCGCCCCGACCGGCCCGATCCGCGAAGCCCTGGATTTCCGCGCCCGCTACGCCGACGGCCGTATGGGCTCCGACCCCGCGCAGGCGACGCCCGAGAAGGGCGGCGAGCTGGTTGATCTCGCGGTCAAGTCCCTGCTCGAGGACCTGGCCGCCTTCTCAGCGGAGACGGCGCCTGCCTAACACTTCCAGCTCCAAACATGCCGCCCGCTAGGGTTTTGCCGTGTGCCGGGCGGCCATGATCTCGCCGATGACCGAGACCGCCACCTCGAACGGGGCCTTGCCGCCCAGGTCCAGGCCGATCGGGGCGCGGAGCTTGGCCAGGTGGCGGTCCGTCAGCCCCGCCGCTTTCAGCCGCGCCAGCCGCTCGGGCAGCCGCCGTCGCGCGCCCAGCAACCCGACATAGGGCGCGGGCGAGGGCAGGGCCGTCATCAGGGCCGCGTGGTCCAGCTCCAGGTCATGTCCGCAGACGGCGACGGCGGTCCAGGCGTCGAGCCCGATCGCTGCCAGCGCCGTCGCCGCGTCTTCGCGTCGATAGGCGACGCCAGGCAGCGGCGGCGGATCGACCGGTCCCTTGGGGCGGACCAGCACCGTCTCGAAACCCGATTGCGCGCCAAGGCTCGCCACCGCCAGCGCCGTCGGATCGCCGCCCAGCACGATCAGCCGGGGGGCGGGATCGTAGGCGCGCTCGAACGCGCCGGGCCAGACGACTTGCGGCGTCTCGGCGCACAGCCGGCGCGCGCCATCCGTCACCCAGAAGGCGGGCGCCCGGCACGTGGCCAGGTCCAGCAGGACTCGGACGGCCGGGTCGTCGGGCGCGATCCTCTCAACCAGGATCTCGATCCGCGCGCCGCACAGCAGGCGAATATCGGGCCACGGACTGCCCTCGCCATAGACGAGGCGGCGGGGCTGGCCGTCGGCCAGACAGGCTCGGGCATGGCGCTCGACATCGGCCTCGATGCAGCCGCCGGACAAGAAGCCGGAAACAATTTCGTCGCCGAAGACCATCTGGGTCCCGACCGGGCGAGGCCCGCCGTCGCCCAAGGCGACGATGGTGGCCAAGGCGGCGGGGCCGCGCGAAAGGGCCTCCGCCAAGGCGGGACGGGCGTCGTCGGCCATTCCATGCATCGGCCAGGCGCCGTCGGTGCGGTTTGAAGTCATCGGGGCGACATTAACGCCTCGGCAAGTTTCCAGAAACCGGATGTTCAAACCTTGGCGCGTAACGTCGCGATCTGTTGTTGTGTTCGCGCACGGATGGCGATGTCCATTTCGGTCTCAAAACTCGGTCTGGCCGCGGCCCAGTTCGGCCTCGACGGCGGAAGTTCGTCGGCGCCGCGCGGTCGCTCGCCCGAAGCCGAGGCGCGCGACATCCTGAACATCGCCGCCCGCGCGCGCCTGTCGGTGCTCGACGCCTCCGGCCTGTTCGCCCGCGCCGAGACGCTGGTGGGCGACCTGATTCCGCGTCCGACGCCGTTCCGCGTTTGCCTGGCCGCCGCCCGCGCCGATCGCGGCGCCGACTTCGTCGAGACTGAGGCCCGCGCGACCTTGCGCCGCCTGGGCGTCGAACGCGCCGACGCCATCATCGTCCACTCGCCGGCGGAGCTCTGCGGTCCCCATGGTCCGGCGCTCTGGGACCGGCTGCATCGGCTGAAGGACCAGGGCCTGTTCGCCAAGATCGGCGTCTCCGCCCACGCCACCGACGATCCCATCGGCGTCGCCCGGCGCTTCAAGCCCGACATTCTTCAGGCCCCGGCCAGCCTGCTCGACCAGCGTCTGCTGGCCGACGGCTCGCTGCAACGCATCGCCGGCATGGGCGTCGAGGTGCACCTGCGCTCGATCTTCCTGAACGGCCTGCTCTTCCTGCCGCCCGATCGCGTCCCTGCCCAGTTGAAGGGCGCTTCGGGACGTCTTTCGCGGGTGCGCCGGATGATCGCCGAGGGCCGTTCGGACCCGCTGCAGGCCGCCCTGGGCTTCGCCCTGTCGCGACCCGAGGGCTCGGCCGTGATCGTCGGCGTCAACTCGGCCGCCGAACTGTCGGCCGTGGTCGCCGCCGCGTCCAGCCCGCCGCCGGACCTGGACTGGGACGAGATGGCGATCGACGATCCCGTCGCGCTCGACCCGCGACGTTGGGTCGCCTGACCAACCGCTAGAATCGAACGCGACAGTGTGCGTCGCCAGCGCGTCCGCGCGTCCGCGCGCCTGCCCCGCCGGCGGCGCAAGTCGATTCATCTCCTGTAAGCTTTTGATTCACTTGAGTTTCAAGAAGTTCGCCTAGGCTGTTCCCAAACTAGGGAGACGCGTCATGATCCTCGCCGTCCTGCAGGCCCGCATGGGGTCGACCCGCTTGCCGGGCAAGTCGATGGCCACGCTGCGGGGCGAACCGATGATCGTGCGCCAGCTGGAGCGCCTGCGCGGCGCGCGAACCCTGTCCAAGATCATTGTCGCCACCAGCGCCGACCGGGTCGACGACGCCCTGGCCGGCTTTCTGGTCTCGCGCGGCCACACCGTCCATCGCGGCGCGGGCGCCGACATTCTGGCCCGCATCGCGCGCTGCGCCGAGGCGATCAGCGCGGTCAGCCATGTGGTGCGCCTGAAGGGGGACGCGCCCTTCATGGACCCCGGCGTGATCGACGACGCCGTCCGGATGGCCCTGGCCAGCGGCGCCGACTACACCTCCAACCGGGTCCAACGCAGCTTCCCTGCCGGTCTCGATGTCGAGGTGATCAAGGTCGGCGCCCTGCGCGAGGCCGCCGCCGAGGCCCGCGACCCGATGGCCCGCATCTCGCCGACGGCCGCGATCCGCGAGCGGCCCCAGCGCTGGAGCCAGGCGCACCTGATGGCGCCTCGGGACTGGTCGCGGCTCGACTGGCGGGTCAAGACCGCCGCCGACCTGGCCTTCGCCCGGTCGGTCTACGACGCCTTGCATCCGGTCGACCCGGATTTCCGCATGGGCGACGTCCTGGACTTGGTCGAGAGCCGCCAGGACATCGCCCGCTTCGCGGCCTGAATTTTCGTTCGATCTCTCCCAAAACCTAAAAGGGCGCTGCGCGAGACCCGCGCGGCGCCCTTCTTTTGTCTGGCTGGGCCCGAAGTTCTACTTCCAGGCGCCGTAGGGGTCGATCGAGGTTTTGCCCAGGGCCTCGGCCACGGCCGGGTGGGTCAGTTCGCCGGCCAGGACGTTGAGGCCGCGCGCCAGGTGGACATTGGTCTTCAGCGCGTCCAGACCCTTGTCGGCCAGGGCCAGGCCGAACGGCAGGGTGGCGTTGCCGAGGGCTTCCGACGAGGTGCGCGGCGCGGCGCCCGGCATGTTGGCCACGCAGTAGTGGACGACGCCGTCGACCGTATAGGTCGGCTCGGCGTGGGTGGTCGGCTTGCTGGTCTCGAAGCAGCCGCCCTGGTCGATCGAGACGTCGACCAGCACCGAGCCGGGCTTCATCTGCTTCAGGTGCTCGCGGCGCACCAGCTTGGGGGCGGCGGCGCCGGCGGTCAGCACCGCGCCGATCACGACGTCGGCCTTGAGGATCTCTTCCTCGACGGCGGCGAAGGTCGAATAGCGGGTCAGGATGCGGCCTTGATAGAGGTCGTCCAGTTCGCGCATCCGGGGGATCGAGCGCTCCAGAACCACGACCTCGGCGCCGAGACCGGCGGCCATGCGGGCGGCGTTCGAGCCGACCACCCCGCCGCCCAGCACGGCGACGCGGGCCGGCGGCACGCCGGGCACGCCGCAGAGCAAGAGGCCCATGCCGCCATTGTGCTTCAGCAGCGTCTCGGCCGCCGAGAAGACGGCGATCCGGCCGGCCACTTCCGACATCGGGGCCAGCAGCGGCAGGCCGCCCTTGGCGTCGGTGACGGTCTCGTAGGCGATGGCGGCCGCGCCGCTCTTCAGCAGGCCTTCGGTCTGGGCCGGATCGGGCGCCAGGTGGAGGTAGGTGAACAGGATGTGGCGAGGTTCGAGCTTTTCCCACTCGACCTTCTGCGGTTCTTTGACCTTCACGATCATGTCCGAGCCGGCGAAGACCGCGGCGGCGTCGGGGGCGATGGTCGCGCCCGCCTTGACATAGACGTCGTCGGCATAGCCGGCGCCCAGGCCCGCGCCCGATTGGACGAGGACGGTGTGGCCGTGGCCGACATATTCACGAACGGCCGTGGGAGTCAGGCCGACCCGGTGCTCGCCCGGCTTGATCTCGGAAGGGACGCCAACGCGCATGATGCTTTCCTCCAAAAGCGCTTTGAACCCGGTTTACGCCTCCAACCTCGCAGGTTCCTTGGGTTTTTCGTGCGACACAAACCGTGTTATGCAGGAATCCCGCGAAAAAGGCCCGTTCTAGTGAAGAAAGCGTCCGTCGACCTCGACAGCTTCGATCGGAAGCTTCTCCGCCTGCTGCAGCGACGCGGTCGCGCCAGCTATGTTGAAATGGGCGAGGCGGTGAATCTTTCCGAGTCCGCGTGCCTGCGGCGGGTGAGGGCTCTGGAGGAGGCGGGCGTCATCGGCCGCTACGCGGCCGTGATCGACGAACGGGCCGTGGGCCTGCCGCTCAGCGTCTTCGTGACGGTCACCCTGTCGTCCCAGGCCGAGGCGGCGCTCAGCGCGTTCGAGAAGGCCATCGCCACGGTCCGCGAGGTGGCCGAGTGCTATCTGATGACCGGCGGGTCGGACTACCTGCTGCGGCTGGTGGTGCGGGACGTCGACGACCTGGAGCGCGTCCACGCCCAGGAACTGACCCGCATTCCGGGCGTCGTGCGGGTGTCGTCCAGCATCGCCATGCGCACGGTGGTCAAGCGCGCCGAGTTGCCGCTTTAAGCCCGCGCCTTCGGACGGAAACCTGACCCGTTCTAATCGTCCCAGCCCTTGCGCTTCTTCTTTTTGCCCAGGGCGAAGAGGCCTGGATAGGGCCCCTTGCCGACCCGATAGAGGCACCAGTCGTCATCCTTGGCGCAGTCGCCGTCGAAGGCGGCCTTCTTGTCGGGATCGACGGCCGCGTACATCGGCGCGGTCCGCGAACGCTGGCCGTCGGCTTCGGCGCAGGCGTTTTTCTGGTCGCGATTGAACCCGACGACTTTCTCGTGCCGGCATCCAAGGCCACGACGCAGGCTTTCCCGGGCCTGATCGCTTTCCTCGGACAGCTTGCGGGCGGTGAAGCCGGGCGGAGCGACGACCCCGGTCGGCGCGGGGGGAGCGGCCGAACCGGACGGGACCGCCGGGATGGGCGACGGCGACGGGCGATCCGTCCGCCGAAGTGGTCCTTTTTGCTCGGGGCTGGTCCTGGAGGGCGCTTGGGCGATCTCGGGCCGGATCAGTTCGGCCTGGATGATCGGCGGCTCGATCATCTCGGGAGTCCAGCGGGCGTCCAGCACCAGCGCGGTCAGAACGCCGACATGGGCCAAGGCCGCGAGGGCCAGGATCGCCAAGTCCCGCCGGGTGGGCCGCCGCCTCGTCGTTCCGGCGATCGCCACGCTCATCGAACCTCCAGCGCCCCGCGCTCGCGTCAAAGGTCGGTACGCGGCCCGTGCGGCGCAAGCGGGGCCATGGCGGACAAGAAAAAGGCCCGGCGTCGCCGCCGGGCCTTTCCTGTCGATTTCATGGACCTGTTTAGGCGGCGGCCTTGGCCTTGCCTCCGAAGCGGCCGTAGAAGGTCTCGCCCTTCTCGGCCATCTCGCGCAGCAGGGCTGGCGGGGCGAACCGCTTGCCGTACTTCTGGGCGAGGCCGTCGCAGGTCTCGACGAAGGCCTTGGCGCCGACACTGTCGATCAGGCTGATCGGACCGCCGGTCCAGGGCGCGAAGCCCCAGCCCAGGATCGCGCCGACATCGGCCTCGCGCGGGTCCGTGATGACGCCTTCCTCGAAGCAGCGGGCGGCTTCGACGGCCTGGCGATACAGCAGCCGGGTGCGGATCTCCTGGATCAGCGCCGGATCGGCGTCGGCGATCTTCACCGGGGCGAGGTCCGACAGACCCTTCCACAGGGTCTTGGGGCCATTCTCCGGATAGTCGTAGAAGCCCTTGCCGTTCTTGCGGCCGAAGCGCTGCAGCTCGACCACCATCTTCTCGATGATCGGGGCGAACGGACGATCCTCGAACTTGTCGCCAAGGTCCTTCTTGGTCTGCTGGGTGACCTTGTAGCCAAGGTCCAGGGCGACGTCGTCGTTCATCTCCAGCGGACCGCGCGGCATGCCCGTGGCGCGGCCGACGTTGTCGATGATGGCCGGGGCGATGCCGTCGGCCAGCATTTCCAGGCCTTCCTGCACGAAGGTGCCGAAGCAGCGCGAGGTGTAGAAGCCACGAGAGTCGTTCACGACGATCGGGGTCTTCTTGATCTTCAGGACGTAGTCGATCGACTTGGCCAGGGCTTCCTGGCTGGTCTCTTCGCCCATGATGATCTCGACCAGGCCCATCTTGTCGACTGGCGAGAAGAAGTGGATGCCGATGAAGTTCTTGGGTCGCACCGAAGCCTTGGCCAGGCCGGTGATCGGCAGGGTCGAGGTGTTGGAGCCGAAGATGGCGGTCTCGGCCAGCTGGGCCTCGGCCTTCTTGGTCACTTCGGCCTTGATCTCGCGGTTCTCGAACACCGCCTCGATGACGAGGTCGCTGCCCTTGACGTGATCATAGTCGGTGGTCGGGGTGATCAGGGCCAGGACCGCGTCGGCCTTGTCCTGGGTCATCTTCCCGCGCGAGACCGCCTTCTTCAGCAGGGACTCGGCGTAGGCCTTGCCCTTTTCGGCGGCTTCCTGCGATTGGTCGATCAGCACGGTCTCGATACCGGCCATGGCTTGGACATAGGCGATGCCCGCGCCCATCATGCCGGCGCCCAGCACCGCGACCTTCTTGGCTTCCGACGGCGGGACGTTGGCCGGCCGGCCCGAACCCTTGCCCAGTTCCTGCAAGCTGAGGAACAGCGTGCGGATCATGCCCTTGGCCTGGGGCGTCATCATCGTCTTGATGAAGTAGCGGGTCTCGATGCGGATGGCCGCGTCGAACGGCACCTGAGTGCCTTCATAAACGGCCTTCAGGATGTTCAACTGGGCCGGATAGTTGCCATAGGTCTGCTTGCGCAGCATGGCGTTGCCCATCACGAAGACCTGGCTGCCGGTCGGGGTGTAGGGGCCGCCGCCGGGCAGCTTGAAGTCCTTCTTGTCCCACGGCGCGACGGGATCGCCCTTGGTCTTGACCCAGGTCTTGGCGGCTTCCACGACCTGGTCGGCCGGGACGACCTCGTGCACGACCTTGTTGGCCAGGGCCTCGGCCGGCTTCATCGACTTGCCTTCCAGCAGGTACGGCGCGGCCGCCATCACGCCCATCAGGCGCGGCAGGCGCTGGGTGCCGCCGGCGCCGGGCAGCAGGCCGACCTTGGCTTCCGGCAGGGCCAGCTGGATCTTCGGATTGTCGGCGACCACGCGATAGTGGCAGGCCAGGCAGATCTCGAGACCGCCGCCCATGGCCAGGCCGTTGATGGCGGCCGCGACCGGCTTGCCGCAGGTTTCCAGCGCGCGGAAGGCCTTGTTCAGCGCGAAGCCGGCGTCGAACGCCGCCTTCAGAGCCGCTTCGCCGCCCGCCGAACCGCCCGCCAGACCGCCGCCGCCCAGCTCGCCCAGGTCCGCGCCGGCGCAGAAGCCGATCGTCTTGCCCGAGGTGATGACCGCGCCCTTGATGGCCGCGTCCGACTTGATGGTCTCGACCACCTCGCCGATTTCCTTGATGACCGAAGCGGTCAGGGTGTTCATCGAGCGGCCGGGCACGTCGAAGGTGACGAGGGCCACGCCGTCGGAATCGACCTCGATCTTGAAGTTTTCCATGGTGTTAGCTCCTCGGCCTTAGACGCGTTCGATGACGGTGGCGGTGCCCATGCCGGCGCCGACGCACAGGGTGATCAGGGCGGTTTCCTTGTCCGAGCGCTCCAGCTCGTCGAGGACCGTGCCCAGGATCATCGCGCCGGTGGCGCCCAGCGGGTGGCCCATGGCGATGGCGCCGCCGTTCACGTTCATCTTGTCGTGCGGGATATCCAGCGCCTGCATCATGCGCAGCACGACCGAGGCGAAGGCTTCGTTCAGTTCGTAGAGGTCGATGTCCTTGACCTCCATGCCCAGCTTCTTGAGCAGCTTTTCGGTGACCAGGGCCGGGCCGGTCAGCATGATCGAGGGCTCCGAACCGATCGAGGCCGCGCCCTTGATGCGCGCGCGCGCCTTGAGGCCCAGCGCCTCGCCCATCTCCTTGGAGCCGATCAGCACGCCGGCGGCCCCGTCGACGATGCCCGAGCTGTTGCCGGCGTGATGGACGTGGTTGACCTTCTCGACCTGCGGGTAGCGTTGCTGCACGACCGCGTCGAAGGCCATTTCGCCCATGCCGGTGAACGACGGGTTCAGCGCGGCCAGGGTCTGCATGGTCGTCGAGCCGCGCACGGTCTCGTCGTGGTCCAGCAGGGTCAGGCCCAACTGGTCCTTCACCGGGATGACCGACTTCTTGAAGCGGCCGTCGGCCCACGAGGCGGCGGCGCGCTTCTGGCTCTCGACGGCGTAGGCGTCGACGTCATCGCGGCTGAAGCCATACAGGGTGGCGATCAGGTCGGCCGACACGCCCTGCGGGGCGAAATAGGTCTTGAAGGCCGAGGACGGATCGGTCGGCCAGGCGCCGCCGTCGCTGCCCATCGGCACGCGGCTCATGCTCTCGACGCCGCCACCGATCGCCAGCTGGGCTTCGCCCGAAGCGACCTTGGCCGCGGCCATGTTCACGGCTTCCAGGCCCGAGGCGCAGAAGCGGTTGATCTGCACGCCGGCGACGCTCTCGGCGTAGTCGGCGGTCAGCACGGCGGTGCGGGCCACGTCGCTGCCCTGCTCGCCCACCGGCGAGACGCAGCCCAGAACCACGTCGTCGACCTTGCTGGTGTCGAGGCCATTGCGGTCGCGAAGGGCTTCCAGGACCTGGGTGGCCAGGGACAGGGCGGTGGTCTCGTGCAGAGACCCGTCCTTCTTGCCCTTGCCGCGCGGGGTGCGCACGGCGTCGAAGATGTAAGCGTCAGCCATGGAATGGCTCCTTCCTGCGAAGCGGTGTTCGTATCGTTGACAGCGCGCCCGGGGGGCGGTCCCCCGCGCGACGCTAGGGTTTCCAGTTTCCAATCGGATACTTGCCGATGGGCTCGCACTTCAGGCCGCTGGCGGCGGCCTTGGCGCGGTAATAGAGGCGCGATCCGAACTCGGGCGGCGGCAGCTCGCAGGCGGTGAAGCCCGAGGTCGTCACCTCCAGCTTCCACTCGGCGACCTTGGAGCGCAGCAAGGTGTTGCAGATATCCTTGCCCGGCGGGGTCAGCGGCAGCTTGAAGGCGCCGGGCTGCGGGCGCTTTCCGACCAGCTCGCCGGAGAAGTTGAGCGGTCGCGGACCGGGCGCGGCGCGCACGCAGACCACGGCGGCGCGGGCGTCGGCCTGGGCAGCCGACGCCGCCGCCGGACCCGCCAGCAAGCCGATGAGGGGCAGTACGATCACAGCGTCCTCGCGATCAGCAGTTTCATGATCTCGTTGGTGCCGCCGTAGATGCGCTGGATGCGGCTGTCCTTGTACATGCGCGCGATCGGATACTCGTTCATGAAGCCGTAGCCGCCGAACAGTTGCAGGCAGCGGTCGACAATCTTGTTCTCCAGGTCGCTGACCCAGTACTTGGCCATCGAGGCGGTGGCCGCGTCCAGCTTGCCCTCCAGATGCTGGCCGATGCAGTGGTTGACGAACACGCGGGCCACGGTCGCCTCGGTCTTGCATTCGGCCAGGACGAACTGGGTGTTCTGGAAGTCGATGACCGCCTTGCCGAACGCCTTGCGGTCCTTGACGTAGGCGATGGTCAGCTCCAGCGCCCGCTCGATCGTCGCCATGCCCTGGACGGCGATGTTCAGCCGCTCTTGCGGCAGCTGGCCCATCAGCTGGAAGAAGCCCTGCCCCTCGTCGACGCCCAGCAGGTTCTCGGTCGGAACCTTGACGTCGTTGAAGAACAGCTCCGAGGTGTCCTGCGCTTCCTGACCCAGCTTGTCGAGGTTGCGGCCGCGCTCGAAGCCTTCCGCTCCGTCCGTCTCCACGAAGATCAGCGAGGTGCCGCGCGCGCCGGCGGTCGGGTCGGTCTTGACCACCACGCAGATCAGGTTGGCGGTCTGGCCGTTGGTGATGAAGGTCTTGGAGCCGTTGATGACGTACTGATTGCCGACCTTCTTGGCGGTGGTCTTGATCCCCTGGAGGTCGGAGCCGGCGCCCGGTTCGGTCATGGCGATGGCGCCGACCAGCTCGCCGGTCGCCATGCGCGGCAGCCAGCGCTGCTTCTGTTCCTCGGTGCCGTAGTGGAAGATGTACGGCATGACGATGGCGTTGTGCAGGCTGGCGCCGAAGCCGTCGACGCCCTTCAGGCCCAGCTGCTCCATCAGCACGACCTCGTGCCGGTAGTCGCCGCCGGCGCCGCCATATTGCTCGGGCGTGGAGAGGCCCAGCAGTCCGGCCTCCCCCGCCTTGGTCCACATGTCGCGATCGACGCAGTGGTTCTTGCGCCATTTCGCGACCGTCGCCTCGGGCGCGTGCTCATCGAAGAACTTGCCCACCGCGTCCTCGAAGATCGCGATGTCTTCCTCGGCCATGAAGGCGGGTTTTTCGACGTTGAGCACGCTCATGATTAGAAGGCCTCCGCTGGCAGCGCCATCAGGGTCGCTGAACCGGTCTTCAGCTTGGACAGATGCGACGCTGCGTCAGGCAAGATGCGTTCGATGAAATAGCGACCGGTCGTCAGCTTGGTCGTGTAGAAGGGATCGGACGAGCCGGCGGCGATCTTGGCGTTGGCGGCCTTGGCCATCAGAGCCCACATGTACGCCAGGCCGGTCAGGCCGAAGAGGTGCATGTAGTCGGTCGACGCCGCGCCGGCGTTGTCGGGGTTCTGCAGGCCGTTCTGCATCAGCCACATGGTGCCGTCCTGCAGCTGGGCCTTCACGCCGGACAACGCCTCGATGAACGGCTTCAGGGCCGCGTCGCTGTCGTTCTCGCCGATGAACTGGTCGATTTCCTGGAAGAAGGTCATGACCGCGCGGCCGCCCTTGGCCGCCAGCTTGCGGCCGACAAGGTCCAGGGCCTGCACGCCGTTGGTGCCTTCGTAGATCAGGGCGATGCGGCAGTCGCGCATGAACTGGCTGACCGGGAAGTGCTCGGTGAAGCCGCTGCCGCCGTGCACCTGCACCGCGTTTGAGCAGACCTGGAAGCCCTTGTCGGTCAGATAACCCTTAAGCACCGGCGTCATCAGGCCCATGTAGTCGCTGGCCTTCTCGCGGACCTTCTCGTCCGGATGCAGGTGCGAGAGGTCGCCGTGCAGTGCGGTCCAGAACAGGAAGGCTCGGCCGCCCTCGATCAGGGCCTTGCTTTCCAGCAGCATCCGGCGGACGTCCGGGTGAACGATGATCGGGTCTGCCGGACCGTCGGCGTTCTTGGGGCCCGTGAGCGAGCGGCCTTGCAGGCGGTCCTTGGCGAAGGCGACGGCGGCTTGGTAGGCGGCCTCGCCCTGGGCGACCCCCTGCATCCCGACGCCGAGGCGAGCCTCGTTCATCATGACGAACATGATCTTCAGGCCGGCGTTCTCCTCGCCGATCAGATAGCCGACGGCGTCGTCATACTGCATGACGCAGGTGGCGTTGCCGTGGATGCCCATCTTCTCTTCCAGGCCAACGCACTTGACGCCCTGGTTGCGCTCGCCGACCGAGCCGTCTTCCTTGGGGAAGAACTTCGGCACGATGAACAGAGAGATCCCCTTCACGCCGGCCGGAGCGCCCTCGATGCGGGCCAGCACCAGGTGGACGATGTTGTCCGACATGTCGTGCTCGCCGGCCGAGATCCAGATCTTCTGGCCCGTGATCTTGTAGCTGCCGTCGGCCTGCGGAACCGCCTTCGTGCGCAGCAAGCCCAGGTCCGTGCCGCAGTGCGGCTCGGTCAGGTTCATGGTGCCGGTCCATTCGCCGGTGACCATCTTGGGCAGGTAGGTCTGCTTCTGCTCGTCGGTGCCGCCGAAGTGGATGGCCGAATAGGCGCCGTGGGCCAGGCCCGGATACATCGAGAAGGCCATGTTGGCCGAGCTCGACATCTCGCTGAACGCCAGGTTGACCACATAGGGCAGGCCCTGGCCGCCATAGGCGGGGTCGGAACCAAGGCCCGTCCAGCCGCCTTCGCACAGCTGCTTGTAGGCGTCCTTGAAGCCCGGCGGGGTGGTGACGGTGTTGGTCGCCGGATCCAGCTTGCAGCCGTTCTTGTCGCCCACGACGTTCAGCGGCGCCAGGACCTCGCCGGTGAATTGAGCCGCCGCGTCCAGGATCTGCTCGACCACGTCGAACGGGGCGTCGGAGAAGCCGGGCAGGTCGCCATGCTGATCGATATTGAGCACGTCGCGCAGGATGAAGGCGTGATCGCGAACGGGCGGCTGGTAGGTCATGAAACGGTCCTGGCTAGGATCGGGAGGAGGAAAGGTTAGGCGACGCCGGCCTGGGCGCTGTCTTGTCCGAAGCCGGCGTCGCGATGTGTCTTACTTGCCGAGCATCGCTTCGCTGTGACCATCCAGGCGGGCGCGCAGCACCTGCTCGTAGTCGGCCGCGCGCGGCAGCAGGTCGGGACGGATTTCCGCGAGCCGCTTTTCGAGGCGGTTGCAGGCCTCGCGCAGCTCGACCAGCGCGTTGTCGATGTCGTCACGCTGTTGTTCCAGCGCGTTGGCGCGCTCGCGGAACTTCTTCAGCGAGCGGGCCATCTGGGCCGCGCCCTCGTCGTTCTCGTCATAGAGGTCCAGCAGTTCGCGGATCTCGGTCAGCGACAGACCCACGCGCTTGCCGCGCAGGATCAGTTGCAGGCGCACGCGGTCCTTGTGGGAATAGACCCGGTTGAGGCCCTCGCGGGCCGGGTTCAGCAGACCCTTGTCTTCGTAGAAGCGCAGCGCGCGCGGGGTCGCCTTGAATTCGTTGCAGAGCTGGCGGATCGTGAAGGTCCGCTCGGGGCGTCGCAGGTCGGCCATGGGTTAAAACCTCCCGAAAAGAGGGCCTGGCTACCGCGGCCGGGCCGCTTAGTTATCGACGATCACCGTAAACCCGATCTCGGGTGATCGTCAACGCTTACGTAAACGTCAACTTGTGGGTCGGTGATAGGTTTACTTTCCTAGGCCGCGCGGCCTATTTTCTGGGTGAAGGCCGACTGCAGGAGGAGGACGCCGATGGCGACCCTGTCTCACGGCGAAATCTGGCGCGCGATCGACGCCTTGGCCGCGCGCTTCGACATGACGCCTTCGGCGATGGCTCGGATGGCGGGCCTGGATCCCACCAGCTTCAACCGCTCCAAGCGTGGTTCACCCGAGGGCGGCGGCCACGCGCGGTGGCCGTCGACCGAGAGCCTGGCCAAGCTGCTGGAAGCGACGGGGGTGAATTTCTCGGAATTCGCGGCGCTCACCGAACACGCGCCGCCCGCCGGTCGTCCCAAGGGCGCGCCGCTGATCGGCCTGTCCGAGGCCGGGCGCGAGGGTCTGTTCGACGAGGCCGGCAGGCCGGTTGGCTCGGGCTGGGACGAGATCCCCGCGCCGGATTTGGGGCAGGGGCTGTTCGCGCTGGAGGTGACGGGGGACAGCCTGGCGCCCGTCTACCGTGACGGCGACCGCCTGCTGGTCTCGCCGACCGTCGAGCCGCGTCGGGGCGACCGGGTGGCGGCGCGGACCCACGCGGGCGAGGTCCTGGTGCGCGAGCTGGGCCGGGTCACGGCCCGCGCGATCGAGCTCGTGGGCCTAGGACGAAGCGGCGACCGCCTGCTGTCGCGGGACGAGGTCGCCTGGATCGCGCGGATCGTCTGGGTCAGCCAGTAAGGCCGACGCCGAAGAGGCTCAGGTGCGCGGGCAGCCGGCGTGGGTGTCCAGCAGCCAGGCGATCAGCGGACCGGCCGCCGGGTCGGCGCAGGACACGTCCACGCGGTAGGACGCCCAGGTGTCGTTGTGGGCGGCCTCGACCTGGGCCTCGGGGAATTGTTGGACGATGCCGCCGAGCAGCGAGTCGAACTCCTGACGGTCGGTGGGGCGGAGGGTGAACGAAGCCATGGGACTTAACCTTGGTGACTCTTCCGATGTCTGATCGTCAAAGCCTAGACTCCGAAGGGCGCATAAACCCTTAATCGCGTTTTCAGGTTCCGTTCATTTTCAAGGACATGATGTCGCGGGGCGGATGGATTCGCCGTGTGCGCGTCTTCGCTCGACCGCGTATGTCGGGGCCCCCTCCGCGGCGGCAGAGGGGTTACGCGGCTAGAGCGCGTAGGTTTAAGTGTGAGCGGTTAAACCGCTCGAACGCGCTCTAAATGTTTGAATTTAGAGCCTGTTTATCCGCTTCAAATGATTCCATTTGAAGCGGACAGGTTCTAGCCCAACTTTTCCTCGATCAGCGCCACCGTCCGATCGATCCCGAAGATCGCGGCGAAGGAGCCGAAGCGCGGGCCCTGGCTCTGGCCCAGCAGCACTTCGTACAGCGCCTGGAACCAGGCGCGCAGCGGGTCGAAGCCGTGGGTCTTGCCGACCTCGAACACCTCGTTCTGGATCAGCTCGGCGTCCTGGGTTCCGGCCGGCATGGCTTTCAGCTTGGCCAGCAGGTCCAGCATCGCCGCGCGTTCCTGGTCGGTCGGAGCGCGGAAGGTCTTCGAGGGCTTCACGAAGTCCTCGTAATAGTTGATCGCGTAGCCGGCCAGGCGATCCAGCAGCGGCTGGCTTTCCGGCGTCGCGCCCGGGATGTAACGCGACAGGAAGCCCCAGAGGATTTCCTTGGTCGAGGCGTCGGCGGCCGAAACGAGATTCAGCATCAGGCTGAACGACACCGGCGAGCCCTGCTCGGGCGGCTTGCCCGAGTGGATGTGCCAGACCGGGTTGTCGAGCTGCTTGGCCGGCTCCTGGCGACCGAACGCGTCCAGCTGCTGCAGGTACTCGTCGGTCGCCTTGGGAATGACGTCGAAATAGAGCTTCTTGGCCGACTTGGGGCTCTGGAACATGTAGTACGACAGGCTCTCCGGTGCGCCGTACCGCAGCCAGTCCTCCATGGAGAGGCCGTTGCCCTTGGACTTGGAGATCTTCTGGTTGTTCTCGTCCAGGAAGAGCTCGTAGTTGAAACCCTCCGGCGGAGTCCCGCCCAGCGCCTTGCAGATGGCGCCCGAGGCCTTGACCGAGTCGATCAGGTCCTTGCCCGACATCTCGTAGTCGACGCCCAAGGCGGTCCAGCGCATGGCCCAGTCGGGCTTCCACTGCATCTTGACGTGGCCGCCGGTGACCGGGACCTCGACCTTGGAACCGTCCTCGTCCTCGAAGACGATCGTGCCCTTGTCGACATTCCGCTCCAGGGTCGGGACCTGCAGCACCTTGCCGGTGGTCGGGCTGATCGGCAGGAACGGCGAATAGGTGGCGCGGCGCTCCTCGCCCAGGGTCGGCAGCATGACCTTCTGGATGGCGTCGAAGCGCTCGAGCGCGATCAGCAGGGTCGCGTCGAACAGGCCGCCCTTGTAGCAGTCGGTCGAGCTGACGAACTCGTACTCGAAGCCGAAGCCGTCCAGGAACGCGCGCAGGCGGGCGTTGTTGTGGGCGCCGAAGCTGTCGTGGGTGCCGAACGGGTCGCGGACCACGGTCAGCGGCTTGCCCAGATCCTCGATCAGCGGCTGCTTGTTCTCGATGTTGTCGGGAACCTTGCGCAGACCGTCCATGTCGTCGCTGAAGGCGATCAGGCGGGTGGGCATATGATCGTCGGTGAGCGCGCGGAAGGCCTGGCGCACCATGGTCGTGCGCGCCACCTCGCCGAAGGTGCCCAGGTGCGGCAGGCCCGACGGCCCGTAGCCGGTCTCGAAGATCACGGCCTTGGAGAGGGCCGGATAGGCTTTCACCGCCTCGTCGGTCTTGCCGGCGTCGATCAGGGCCTTGGCGGCGTCCTGGTCGGCGCGGTCGGGGAGGCGCACGCGCAGGACGCGGGCGATGGTGGCGCGCGCCTGCTCGAACGGCCAGGAGCGAGCATCGCGGGCGAGGGGGGAGAGGCCTTCAAACATGGCGCGGCGTATAAACGCTGCGACGCCAAAGGGCTAGGGCGGACCCTCAGCCCTTCAACGCGCCCGCCACCACTTCGCGCGCCTCGGTCTGCACTTGCTTGAGGTGATCGGGGCCCAGGAACGACTCCGCATAGACCTTGTAGACGTCCTCGGTGCCCGATGGCCGGGCGGCGAACCAGGCGTTCTTCGTGCACACCTTCAGGCCGCCGATCGCCTCGCCATTGCCGGGGGCGTTGGTGAGGATGTCGGTGATCGGCTCGCCGGCCAGGGTCTTGGCGGAGACGTCGCTGGGGCTGAGCTTGGCGAGGCGCGCCTTGTCCTCGCGGCTGGCCGCGGCGTCGACGCGGGCATAGGCCGGCGCGCCATACTTTTCCGTCAGACCGTTATAGAGCTGGCTGGCGCTCTGGCCCGTCACCGCCTGGATCTCGGCCGCCAGCAGGGCCAGCTGGATGCCGTCCTTGTCGGTGGTCCACACCCCGCCGTCGTGGCGCAGGAAGGCCGCGCCGGCCGACTCCTCGCCGCCGAAGCCGACCGAACCGTCCAGCAGGCCGGGCACGAAGTACTTGAAGCCGACCGGCACCTCGAGCAGGCGGCGACCCAGGCCTGTCACCACCCGATCGATCATCGAGGACGACACCAAGGTCTTGCCCACCGCCGTGTCCGCGCCCCAGCCGGGACGGTGGCTGAACAGGTACGAGATGGCCGCGGCCAGGTAGTGGTTGGGGTTCATCAGCCCGCCATCGGGCGTGACGATGCCGTGGCGATCGGCGTCGGCGTCGTTGCCCGTGGCGACGTCATAGGCCGCCCCGCCCTTCATGATGCCGATCAGGTTGGCCATGGCCGAGGCGGACGAGCAGTCCATGCGGATCTTGCCGTCGGTGTCGAGCGGCATGAACGCCCAGCGGGGGTCGACCGCGTCGTTGACCACCGTCAGGTTTAGCCCATGACGCTCGGCGATCGCGCCCCAATAGGCGACCGCCGCGCCGCCCAGCGGATCGGCCCCGATCCGCACCCCGGCCGCGCGGATGGCCTCGACGTCGATCACCGCCGGCAGGTCTTCGACATAACGGCCCAGGAAATCGTAGCGGCCGGCGGCCTTGATCGCTCGCTCGAACGGCAGGCGCCTCACGCCGGCGAGCCCCTCGGCCAGCAAGGCGTTGGCGCGGGCGGCGATGGCCGAGGTGGCGTCCGAGCCCGCCGGACCGCCGGACGGCGGATTGTACTTGATGCCGCCGTCGCGCGGTGGGTTGTGCGAGGGGGTGAGCAGCAGGCCGTCGGCTCGCGCTCCGCCTTGGCGGTTATGGGTCAGGATGGCGTGCGACACCGCCGGGGTCGGGGTGAAGCCGTCGCGGCTGTCGACCAGGATCTCGACGGCGTTGGCGGCCAGCACCTCGATCACCGTGCGCCAGGCCGGCTCGGACAGGGCGTGGGTGTCGCGGCCGATGAACAGCGGACCGGCGACTCCCTCGGCGGCGCGGTAGTCGGCGACGGCCTGGGCGATGGCCAGGATGTGGCGCTCGTTGAAGCCGCCATCCAGGCTGGAGCCGCGATGACCCGAGGTGCCGAAGGTCACCTTCTGGGCCGGATTGGCGACGTCGGGCGCGATGTCGAAATAGGCGCGGACCAGGGCGTCAAGGTCGATCAGGTCTTCGGGAAGAGCGCGAAGGCCGGCGCGGTCATGCATCGGGACACCCTTTTGGATAGCGACGGGTTGATCCCGTAAGCGGGGTAGAAGACGATTTCACTAAAATATCGCGCACGCGAGCAGGGGTCATGGCGGCGCGGCTCGGGCATAGGCGGCGCGCGCCCGGCCCGAACGGACGAAGACCCGGGTGATGCGAGGATCGACGCCTCGGATCAGGGCGGCGAAGTCGTCGGCGGCGTCCTCGATCTCGCCGGCCGTCAATTGGTCCTGGAAGTCCAGCGTCACGCCCAGCAGAATCTCGTGGGGCCCCAGATGCATGCTCAGCACCTCGGCCACGTTCTCGACGCGGGCGTCCCGGGCCAAAGCTTCGCGCACGGCCTCGACGATGCGCGGGGCGGCGGCCTCGCCAGTCAGCAGGCTGCGGGTTTCGTTGGCCAGGAAGGCGGCGATGAGGACCAGCAGCACGCCGATCGCCACCGAGGCCGCGCCGTCCGCCCAGGCCAGGCCCGCGATCGAGCCCGCGACGCCCAACGCCGCCAGGCACAGGCCCAGCAGCGCCGCCCCGTCCTCCAGAAGCACCGCGAAGATCGACGGGTCCTTGCTGCCCTTGAGGGCGCGGAAGAACGGAACCTCGCCGCGCAGCGTCTTGAACTCGCGCCAGGCCACGACGAACGATCCGCCCTCGAACAGGGCCGAGAAGCCGATGACCGCGAAATTGATCCACGCTCGGTCGATCGGTTCGGGCCGCAGGATCTTGTGGACGCCCTGATAGACCGAGACCGCTCCGCCCAGAGCGAAGATCATCAAAGCCACGACGAAGGACCAGAAATAGAGCTCCATGCCGTAGCCGAACGGATGGCTCTGGCTGGGCGGTCGATTGGCGCGGGCGAGGCCCAGCAACAACAGGCCTTGGTTGCCGGTGTCGACGCTGGAATGGATCGCCTCGGTCAGCATGGCCGACGAGCCGGTCAGCAAAGCGGCAGCGAACTTGGTCACGGCGATGGCCAGGTTCCCGGCCAGGGCCGCGAACACCACCTTTTGCGAACCGCTGGTCTTGGGGGCAGACGCCATGGGGCGGCAAACGCGGGGGCGACCGGCCGTGTTCCCCCGCGTCGCCGCGCTATCCGCGTCAGGGTCTTGGCGGCGGCGTCAGAAGGCCGCGCTGACGATGGTTCCGTCCTTCAGCAGCGCCGCGCGCTTGAGGCCGCTCGAGGCGAAGGGCATGGCGACATTTCCGTCCCGATCGACCGAGACCAGACCGCCATGGCCGCCCAGGTCCGCCACGCTGGCGATCGCCTGGCGCGCGGCCTCTTCCAGGTCTTGGCCCCCGAAGCGGACGCGATGGGCGACCTGGACCGCGACGGCGGCGCGGATGAAATATTCGCCTTGGCCTGTGCAGGACACCGCGGCGTGGCCGTCAGCCCAGGCGCCGGCGCCGATCACCGGGGAGTCGCCGACTCGGCCGGGCCGCTTGCCGAACACGCCGGCCGTCGAGGTGGCGGCGGCCAGACGCCCGTCCGTGTCGCGGACCACGCAGCCGACCGTGCCGACAGGCAGGGCGTCCGGTGGGTGATTGTCCTCGAACGCCCCCGCGCGGGTGAACCAGGCCTCCGGGTCTTCCACGGGCTCCAGGCCCTGCTCGGCGGCGAAGTCGATCGCGCCCTGACCGGCCAGCATCACGTGCGGCGTAGCCTCCATCACCGCGCGGGCGGTCAGGATCGGGCTCTTGAAGCCTCTCAAGGCGGCCACCGAGCCGGCCTTCAGCGTGGCGCCGTCCATCAGGCTGGCGTCCAGTTCGTATTCGCCGTCGGCGTTGGGCGAGGCGCCCTTGCCGGCGATATAGAGGCCGCTGGCCTCGAGGGCGACCACGGTCTCGACCGCGACGTCCAGCGCGCTGGCCCCGGCGGCCAGGCGATCACGGGCGGCCTCGACCAAGCTACGCATATGCGCGATCTCGACCGCGTAGTCGTGGCCAGGCTTCGCGCCCGCGCCGCCGTGCAGTGCGAGGCTAAAACGTTTGTTTGACATTCTGCTTCCTTGGCCCGGCGTCCCGCGCTAGCGTCCGGACCTCTTAATCAAGAAATCCGGGAGAGGCGATATGAAGGCGGTGCTCAGCAAGGAAGTCGGCGGCCCCGAGACCCTGGTGCTCGAGGAACTGCCCGATCCCGTCGCCGGGCCCGGCCAGGTGCTGATCGACGTCAAGGCTTGCGGCGTCAACTATCCCGACGTCCTGATCATCGAGGACAAGTACCAGTTCAAGCCGACGCGCCCGTTCGCGCCCGGCGGCGAGGTGTCCGGCGTGATCTCGGCGGTGGGCGAGGGCGTCAGCCGCTTCAAGGTCGGTGATCGCGTGCTGGCCTCGACCGGCTGGGGCGGCTTCGCCGAGAAGCTGGCGCTGGAAGAGCAGCGCTGCACGCCCATTCCCGACGACATGCCCTTCGACGAGGCCGCCGCCTTCGTCCTGACCTACGGCACCTCCTACTATGCCTTGAAGGATCGCGGTCACATCAAGGCGGGCGAAACACTGCTGGTCCTGGGCGCCGCCGGGGGCGTGGGCCTGGCCGCGGTCGAACTGGGCAAGGCCATGGGCGCGCGCGTTATCGCCGCGGCCTCCAGCCAGGAAAAGGTCGACCTGGCCGTCAAGCACGGCGCGGAAAGCGGGGTGGTCTATCCGCGCGGACCGTTCGACAAGGATGGCCAGAAGGCGCTGGCCAACCTGATCAAGGACGCCTGCGGACCGAACGGTTGGGACGTCGCCTATGACGCGGTCGGCGGCGACTATTCCGAGGCGACGATCCGCGCCGCCGGCTGGAACGGTCGCTTCCTGGTCATCGGTTTCCCGTCGGGCATTCCGAAAATCCCGCTGAATCTGACGCTGCTGAAGTCGTGCGACATCGTCGGCGTCTTCTGGGGCGCGGCGGTGGCGCGCGACCCCAAGGGCCACGCCCAGAACCTCAAGGAACTGATGGCGCTCTACGCCGAGGGCAAGATCCGGCCCTATGTCTCAGAGCGCTTCCCCCTGGCCCGCGCCGGCGACGCGATCGCGCACCTCTCCAGCCGCAAGGCCATGGGCAAGGTGGTGATCACGGTTGAATGAAAAGGTTAGCGGGGATCGTGGTTAAATCTCGCTAAGTATGCTTTTTAGCGAAAGAAACAGGACATGGCCGCATGGTGCGCTCCGTAATTGGGAGACTCCGCGGCGATGTTCGTCCAACGGGAGCAAAACGGCGCGAGGGACGCGGCCACGGCCGCGCCTCCAGTCGCGCCCCGGCGCCCTTACCGCCTGACCCGGCGTCCGGACGAGCGCGTGCGCGTGCTGGGCGGCGCCATGGACTTGGTGCGTCCCGAAGAGGTGTTTCACTTCGTGACGGGAAAGCTGGAGGCGGGGCAGAGCGCCCTCGTCGCCAACCACAATCTCCACAGCCTCTATCTGATCGGCCGCGATCACCAGATCGGCGAATTTTACAAGATCGCCGACTTGATCGAGGTCGACAGCGTGCCGCTGATCTTCTGGGCGCGTCTGGTGGGCCGGGCCAGCCGGCGCTTCCACCGCTGCACCTATCTGGACTGGCGCGACGACTTCTGGCGACTGGCCAGCGAGAAGAACTGGAAGGTCTTCTTCCTGGGCGGCGCGCCGGGCGTGGCCGAAAAGGGCGCCGAGCGCATCCGCCAGGATTGGCCCGACGCCAGGATCGCCACCCATCACGGCTATTTCGACGTCACGCCGGGCTCGCCCGAGAACGAGGCGGTGCTGGCCGCGATCCGGGCGTTTTCACCCGACATCGTGCTGGTCGGCATGGGAATGCCGCGCCAGGAAATCTGGACGCTGCAAAACCATAAGGCCTACGGACCGGCGGCGACCTTCACGGTCGGCGGCGCCTTCGACTATGAGGCCGGCGTGCAGAAGCCCGCGCCGCGCTGGATGGGGCCGATGGGCATGGAATGGCTGTTCCGCCTGATGGCCGATCCCCAGCGCCTGTTCTCGCGCTACTGCGTGGAGCCCTGGTCGTTGATCGGTCCGGCCATGCGCGACGTGGGTCGCGCCGTCACCCTTCGCCTGATCGAGGGCGACGTGAAGACCGCCGAGGCGGCGCGCTGGGAGAAGATGCGCGCTCGCAATGAAACGCCGCGTGAAGCATGATGATCGCCGTGGGAGCCGGAAACGGCGCGGTCGTCACGCTTGTCGGCAGCAAGGAAAGGCTTGGGGGATAATGAGCCTGGATATTCGCGTCATGACGCTGGAGGCCAACGAGCGCTCCGGCTTCGCGCATCGGGCCGTGGCGGGCGTGGGCCTCGCCGGCCTGGGTCTGGCCTGGGTCGCGCTGCTGGCGCCCTGCCTGTTGTGGCTGGCCGTCAGTCATCTGGGGCGAACGATCGAGCCGCTGGTCCGCCGCGCGCCTGATCGCCGCTTGCGCGCGGAAAACCCCTAGCCAACCGCCCCTGCCTCCGCTCATATGATCATTGATCACCGACCCGAGAGAGGTCGGGCGAGCGGAGGAATTCAGCATGGTCGGACGTCTGGACGGCAAGGTCGCCGTCGTTACCGGTGGCTGCTCGGGTATCGGCCTGGGCGCGGTCGAACTGTTCGTGGCCGAGGGCGCCAGCGTCATCGCCGCCGACCTGCAGGCTGAAAAGGGCGAGATGCTGGAGCGGCGCTTTCCCGACCGGGTGCGCTTCTCGCGCTGCGACGTCACCGTCGAGGACGAGCTGGCCAAGACCATGGCCCTGGCCGAGAGCGCGTTCGGCGGTCTCGATATCCTGTTCAACAACGCCGGCCACGGCGGTACGCCCGCCGGCGTTCAGGAACTGACCGTCGACGGTTGGGACAAGACCTTCGCCCTCCTGGTGCGCGGTCCGGCTATCGGCATGAAGCACGCGACGCCCCTGATGCTGAAGCGCGGCGGCGGTTCGATCATCAACACCGCCTCGATCGCCGGCCTGCAGGCGGGCTTTGGACCCCTGGCCTATTCGGCCGCCAAGTCGGCGGTGATCCATATGAGCCGCTGCGCGGCGGCCGAGCTGTCGCCGCTGAAGATCCGGGTCAACGCCATCTGCCCGGGCCTGATCGCCACGTCGATCTTCGGCGCCTCGATGGGTCTGCCCCGCGAGGTCGCCGACCAGATGGCCGCCCAGATCGCCTCGATCGGGCCGAAGATCCAGCCGATGCCCAAGTCGGGCTTGCCCGAGGACATCGCCGCCGCGGCGCTGTACCTGGCCAGCGACGATTCGCGCTTCGTCACCGGGACCCACATCGTCGTCGACGGGGGCATCACCGTCGGTCCGCGCAGCGCCTGGGACAAGGACACCCCGTCGCCGATCCTCGCCGCGATGGGCATCTCGCCCGAGCAGGCTGAGGCGATGCGCGCCCAGCTGCTCGCCGCCGGCGCGGCCGGGTGACCCTGACGCCGAACCTGCGCGGCGCGCTGTGGATGCTGGCCTCCGCCCTCGGCTTCACGGCGATGACCACCTTGATCAAGTATCTGGGGCCGGGCTATCCGGCCGCGCTGCAGACCTTCTATCGCCAGCTGGCCGGCGTCGTCGTGCTCCTGCCTCTGATCGCCCGCGACTGGCGGGCGGCGTTCCGCACGACGCGACCGGGCATCCTGATCTTTCGCTCCAGCGCCGGCGTGCTGGCGCTGATCATGGGCTTCTACGCCTATCAGAAGCTGCCCCTGGCCGACGCCAACGCCCTGTCGTTCACCCGGACGCTGTGGTTGGTCCCGCTGGCCGGGCTGGTTCTGCGCGAGCCGATAGGGCCCTTGCGGATCGGGGCGGCGGTGGTCGGCTTTGTCGGCGTCTTGATCATGCTGCGACCGGGCGCGGGCGGCGCGTCGCACTGGCTGGGCTGGCCGCAGGCCTGCGCCCTGGCTTCGGCGTTCCTGTTCGCCCTGACCATCACCGGCATGAAGGTGATGACCCGCGACCACAGCCCATTCGTGCTGCTGGTCTACGCGGCGGTGCTGGGCGTGGTCTTCGCGATCCCGCCGGCGCTGTTCGTCTGGAAGTGGCCAAGCTTGCGCGACCTGGCGCTACTGTCGGCCATGGGCGTCATCGGCACCTTCACCCAAGGCGCCTATATCAAGGGCATGGAGGCCGGCGAGGCCGCGGTCATGGCGCCGATCGACTATACGCGGCTGGTCTTCGCCGTGGCGGCGGGTTTGCTGTTGTTCCACGAGGTTCCGCGCGCGGCGGTGATCGTCGGAGCGGCGATCGTGATCGCCTCGACGCTGTTCATCTCGTGGCGGGAGCACCAGTTGGCCCGGCGCGCGGCGATTGCGCCTCAGCCGGCATAGGCCCGGCGCCAGGCCACGAAGCGGGCCAGACCGTCGGCCAGCTTGACCTTGGGCTTGTAGCCGCACAGGGCCCGCAGCTTGTCGATATTGGCGAAGGTGGCGGGCACGTCGCCCGGCTGCATCGGCAGGAAGATCTTGGTCGCCTCGACGCCCAGCGCCGCCTCCAGGGTCGAGATCATCTCCATCAGCCCGACCGGATCGTTGTCGCCGATGTTGTAGAGTTCGTGGCCCCCCGCCGCCGGAGGGTGGTCCAGCACGCCGAGCACGCCGTCGACGATGTCGTCGATATAGGTGAAGTCGCGGGCCATCCTGCCCTCGCCATAGACCTCGATCGGCTGGCCCTTCAGCATCTTCTCGGTGAAACCGTAATAGGCCATGTCGGGCCGGCCCCACGGGCCATAGACCGTGAAGAACCGCAGGCCCGATTGCGGGAAGCCGTAGAGCTTGGCGTAGCTCTGGCTCAGAAGCTCGCAGGACCGCTTGGTGGCCGCGTACAGCGAGACCGGATGGTCGGCCGGATCGGTTTCGCGAAAGCCGTCGCCGTTGAGCGGCCGCTCGCCATAGACGCTGGACGACGAGGCGTAGACGAGGTGCTCCACGCCGGCGTGCCGGCAGGCTTCCAGCACCGAGAGATGGCCGGCCAGGTTCGAGCGCTCATAGGCGAACGGGTTGTCGATCGAATAGCGAACGCCGGCCTGGGCGGCCAGGTGGATCACCCGTCGGGCCCCGGACGTCTTCACCAGATCGGCGAAGGCCGCGTGGTCGGCGATATCCATGCGGACCGTCTTGTAGCCCCGCCGGGATTCAAGCCGCGCGGCTCGGGCCTCCTTCAGGGCTGGGTCGTAATAGGCGTTGAACACGTCGACCCCGATCACCGTCTCGCCGCGCTCGAGAAGGCGCTCGGCCACGTGACAGCCCACGAAGCCGGCGGCGCCTGTCACGATCACGGGCGGGACGATGACCGGGGTCTGGTCCATCCCGTTAGTTCCGCCCGATGGAGGCGTAGGTGAAGCCGTGTCGGACCATTTCGGCGGGCTTGTAGACGTTGCGCAGGTCGACGACGGTGGGGGACTTGAGGAGCAGTTTGAGGCGGTCGAGATCCAGGGCCCGGAACTGGTCCCATTCGGTGAGGATCACCAGGGCGTCGGCGCCCTCGGCCGCGTCATAGGCGCCGGCCTTGAAGTCGACGCCCGCCAGCAGCTTCTCGGCCTCGTGGCGGCCCTCGGGGTCGAAGGCCTGGACCTTGGCGCCCAGGGCTTGCAGGGCCGGGACGATGTCGAGGCTGGGCGCGTCGCGCATGTCGTCGGTGTTGGGCTTGAAGGTCAGGCCCAGCACCCCGATCGTCTTGCCGGTCAGGTCCTGGGCCCCGATCGCGGCGGCCACCTTGCCGGCCATGGCCTTCTTGCGCGCGTCATTGACCTCGACCGTGGTCTCGATCAGCCGCGTCGGCGCGCCGTAGTCCTGGGCGGTCTTGACCAGGGCCAGGGTGTCCTTGGGGAAGCACGATCCGCCATAGCCCGGGCCGGCGTTGAGGAACTTGCCCCCGATCCGCTTGTCCAGGCCGATGCCCTTGGCCACCTGCTGGACGTCGGCCCCCACCTTCTCGCAGAGGTCGGCCATCTCGTTGATGAAGGTGATCTTCATCGCCAGGAAGGCGTTGGCCGCGTACTTGATCAGCTCGCTGGTCCGCCGGCCGGTGAAGACGATCGGGGTCTCGTTCAGGAACAGCGGCCGGTAGAGGTCGCGCATCACCGCCTGGGCCCGCTCGTCGTCGGTGCCCACCACCACGCGGTCGGGACGCTTGAAGTCCTCGATCGCCGCGCCCTCGCGCAGGAACTCCGGGTTGGAGACCACCGCGAACTGGGCGTTCGGATTGGCCTTGCGGATGATCGCCTCGACCTCGTCGCCGGTGCCGACCGGCACGGTCGACTTGGTCACCACCACCGTGAAGCCGTCGATCAGCCCGGCGATCTCCTCGGCCGCCGCGTAGACATAGCTAAGGTCGGCGTGGCCGTCGCCCCGACGGGTCGGCGTGCCCACCGCGATGAACACCGCGTCGGCGCCGCGGATCGCCCGCGCCCCGTCCAGCGTGAAGAACAGCCGCCCCTCGCGGACATTGCGCGCCACCAGGTCGTCCAGACCAGGCTCGAAGATCGGGATCTCCCCCTTCTCCAGCCGCGCGATCTTGCCCGGATCCTTGTCGATGCACGTCACCTCGTGACCGAAGTCGGCGAAACACGCCCCCGACACCAGCCCCACATACCCCGTGCCAATCATCGCTACGCGCATCGATGTATTCCCGATCCTCGCCGCCACGCGGCGCTATTGCGCCTAATCCAGCAATCGGCTCGCCGAGGCAAGTCGGGCCAAGCCGAAGCCTGGTGTTTCCGGAATGAGGAGGGCTCGATGCGTCCCGTCGGCGTCGTCCGATCAGAAACGGTTTATTCGCAACTTAAGCTGTAGCCATAAGGTCTTATGACCCTAGTGGGGGCGTGCGTGCTTAAGTTTCTGACCTGCCTGACGACGCAGCATGATCTGCGCCTGCTGGTTGTCGCAGTTCTGGTTTGCATGGCGGGATGTTTCACGACCTTCCGCCTCTACTCGCGGATGCGCGGGGCGCGGGGCGTCGTTCGCGCCGCCTGGCTGCTGCTCACCGGTCTGGTCGCGGGGTCGAGCGTCTGGGCCACGCACTTCATCGCCATGGTCGCCTTCACGCCGGGCCTGAAGACGGGCTACAGCCCGACGGGCACCCTGCTGTCGCTGATGATCGCGGCCCTGTTCATGGCCAGCGGCTTCGCCGTGGCCTCGGCCCAGCGCAGCACCACCAACGACCTTACCGGGGGGCTTCTGCTCGGGCTTGGCGTCGCGGCCATGCACTACACCGGCATGTCGGCGTTCGTGACCCAAGGACGTCTGGTCTGGGAGCACGCGACGGTCGGCCTTTCCGCCATTCTGGGCGTGAGCGGCGCGGTCGCGGCCCTCGCGGCGGCCGGCAGCGCCCGCACGACCAAGCGACAGGCCCTGGGCGGCGGCCTGCTGTCCCTGGGCATCATCGCGCTCCACTTCACCGGCATGTCGGCCATCACCATCATTCCGGACACCTCGATCGAGGTGCCCGACCAGTTGCTGTCGGGCGCGATGCTGACCCTGGCGGTCGGCTCGATCACCGCGATGATCATCCTGGGCGGGCTGGGCGCCGTCGCTATCGAGTCCCAGACCTCGCGCTCGGCCCTGGAGCGTATCCGCCGCCTGGCCAACGCCGCCTACGAGGGTCTGGTCGTCGTCCAGTCCGGCAAGATCAACGACGCCAACGCCGCTTTCTGCGAACTGGCCGGCGCGCCGCTGTCGGAGCTGATCGGGCGTCCGCTGATCGGGGCCATGCTGACCATCGAGGACAGCGGTTCCGGCCATGAAGGCGTGCGCCGCGAGGGGCGGCTGCAGCCGGTCGGCGGCGGTCGCGAGATTCCGGTCGAGGTGTTCTCGCGTCTGATGGACGATGGCGCGCGCATCGAGACCTCGGGTCTGACGGTCCTGGCCATCCGTGACCTGCGCGAACGTCGCGCGGCCGAGGAGAAGATCCGCTATCTCGCCGAGCATGACGGCCTGACCGGTCTGCCCAATCGCAATTCGCTGCAAGCCCGCCTGGCGGCCGCCATCGAGCGCGTCGAGGCCTCGGGCGAGAGCCTGTCGGTGTTCTGCATCGACCTCGATCATTTCAAGGACGCCAACGATCAGCACGGACACCAGGCCGGCGACGCCATCCTGGTGGAGACGGCCCGCCGACTGCAGTCGGCGGTGCAGTCCCCGTCCTTCGTCGCGCGCCTGGGCGGCGACGAGTTCATCGTCGCGCAGGTCGCCGGCGGCGATCAGCCGGCGGCGGCCGCCGAACTGTCGGGCCGCCTGCTCGAGATGCTGTCGGCGCCCATGGTGTTCGAGGGGCAGGACCTGAGCCTCGCCGCCAGCCTGGGCGTCAGCCTCTATCCGGAAGACGGCCGCGCGGCCGAGACCCTGATGGCCAATGCCGACATGGCGCTCAACCGCGCCAAGGAAAGCGGCCGCGGCGTCTATCGCTTCTTCAAGCGCGAGATGGATGACAGCATCCGCGAGCGCCGCAACCTGGCCCGCGACCTGCGGCAGGGCATCGCCGATGGCGAACTCGTGGTCCACTACCAGCCCCTGGCCCGGGCGGCCGACGGCGAGGTCTGCGGCTTCGAGGCCCTGGTCCGCTGGAAGCACCCGACGCGGGGCATGATCCCACCGCTGGATTTTATCACCGTGGCCGAGGAGAACGGCCTGATCGGCGCGCTGGGCGACTGGGTCCTGCGCCGCGCCTGCGCCGACGCCGCCGCGTGGGAGAAGCCGCTGCGCATCGCGGTGAATCTCTCGCCGATCCAGCTGCACGATCCGGACCTGCCCAGCCTGGTGCACGAGGTTCTCATCACCTCGGGCCTCTCGCCGTCTCGCCTGGAACTGGAGATCACCGAGAGCGCCCTGTTCAAGGACTACCAGCGGGCGCTGGACAATCTGCGTCGCCTGAAGGCGCTCGGGGTGCGGATCGCCATGGACGATTTCGGCACCGGCTTCTCCTCGCTTTCGACGCTGCAATCGTTCCCGTTCGACAAGATCAAGATCGACAAGAGCTTCGTCGAGAATATCCACCGGCACGACCGGGCCACCGTGATCGTGCGCGCCGTTCTCGGCTTGGGCCGCAGCCTTGAAATTCCGGTCGTCGCCGAGGGCGTCGAGACGGAAGAGCAGATCCTCTTCCTCCGCGGAGAGCAATGCGCCGAGCTGCAGGGCTACGCCATCGGCCGTCCGGCGCCGGTGGACGCCCTGACGGCCTGGACCGTGGCTGTGGCGTCGACGATCGCCGAGCCGGACGTCGGGTCGGCGCGCAAGGTCAAGCGCTCGGCCTGAGCCGGCGTTCCGACCACGCTCTTCGCTCTTCCGCGGCGCCATTGTCAAAACCCGCGTTAGGATTCGGCCGCCCCCGAACGGGGCCTTGCGCGTGACCGATCGGCGCGGGCAATGTCGTCGCGCCGCCGGAGAGTTCGTTCATGCCCGCCCCCGCCACGCCCTCCGTGACCACTCGCAACGCGGTGGTGTTCCTGGCCGTCCTGGCCGGCGGGGCGACGCTCTACTGGATGCAGGGCATCCTGACCCCGCTGGCCCTGGCGCTCTTCCTGGCCGTGATGATCGACAGCTTCGCCCGGGTGCTGACGACCCGTGTTCCCGGCTTTCCCACTCGCGCCGCCATGCCAACGGCCATGGTGCTGTCGGTCCTGCTCTTCGGAGTGGCCTTCTGGGTGGTGATCGCCAACGGCCGAGGCTTCTTCGACCAACTCAAGGACTACACGCCGCGCCTGAACGAGATCATCGCCCGGGTCGCGCACATCGCCGGGATCAAGGTGGCCCCGACGATCGGCGGCCTGGTGAACGAGCTGAATCCGCAGCGCTTCATAGGCCAGGCGGCGGCCTCGTTCGGCAATTTCGCGTCCAGCGCGGTTTTGGTCCTGATCTATCTCGGATTCATCATCGCCTCGCGCAAAGGCTTCGGCCGCAAGATCGTCGCCCTGTTTCCCCAGCACGCCGAGCGCGAGCGGAACTTGAAGATGTTCCAGCGCATCCGCGACGGGGTCGAGCAGTATCTCTGGATACAGACGGTGACCGGCCTGATGATCGCCGCCTCGGCCTTCGTGGTGATGATGCTGCTGCGGCTGGACAACGCCTTCTTCTGGGCCTTCCTGATCTTCCTGGCGGCCTATATCCCGATCCTGGGGGGCGCGATCGGCTGCTTCTTGCCGCCGCTGTTCGCGCTGGTGCAGTTTCCGCAGAGCTTTTGGCCCGCGATCATCCTGTTCGCCGCCCTGCAGACCATCTTCTTCGTGGTCGGCAACGTCATCTATCCGCGTATGCAGGGCGAAAGCCTGAACATGGATCCGACGGTGGTGCTGCTGTCCTTGGCGCTTTGGGGCGCGCTGTGGGGCGTGCCGGGCATGTTCCTGTCCACGCCTCTGACCGTGGCCGCCATGGTGATCCTGGCCCAGTTCGACGGCTCGCGCTGGATCGCCATCCTTCTTTCCGAAGACGGCGATCCGCAGGGTGAGCGGGCGGCGACGGCGGCCACGCCTTCGACGCCGCGAAAGAAATGAGGAAGGCCCTTAAAATGCCCTCCCACGTCCCTATCTATGTCCTGTCCGGCTCCCCCCACCCGGACACACCGCGGACCACGGCAGGCAAGGCCGCCGTCGCTCCCCGGAAGACGCCCGCCTTCCCCCAAGCGGGCCCGCGCCGTCGGCCTCCCCCAGCCGACGGCGCTTCCGTTTTCGCCTATTAACGACATGCCTTTCCGCCGAGGCTAAGCTGTTGGCGATCCGCGCCGCGTGTTCCGGCGGAAGACGGCGCAAAGATCGCTCTTTCTGGCGCGAAACGTTGAGTTTTTATCGTTCTCCGCTAGGTAAGTCGGTAAAATTTTCGAGGAAGCGAGATGAGCGGCGCCAAGATCAACCCCACCGACAGTCTGGCGGCCGCCTATGCGTTGAAGCGGCAGAAGACTGTCCAGGCCCTGTCGCTCGAGGAGCGGGATTTTCTGGCGCAGGTCGACGCTGATTGGGCGGTCGAGGACGCGCCAGTGCTGTCGGCCACCGCCGCCGCCGCGTCGCTCGCGGAGTTCTGGGACTACGCCGTCGGCGTGAAGGGCGACCAGCCCGTTGTCCGCCTTCGCTCGGCTGGCGAAGCCGGCGCGGGCCGCGACCTGCTGGAGATCGTGCAGCCGGACCGCCCCTTCCTGGTCGATAGCGTGATGGGCGAGATCACCGAGGGCGGCTTTCGCGTTCGGGCCATGTTCCATCCCGTCGTCGAGATCGACGGCCTGCCCCGCTCGCTGATCCAGGTGCACCTCGATCCCGTTGGCGAGGATCGCGTCGAGTTCCTGCTGGAACAGGTGCGCGAGACTCTGTTCGACGTCCGCCGCGCCGTCGGCGACTTCAAGGCGATGCGTGAGCTGATGCATCGCGCTATCTCTGAACTGGCGGCGACGCCCGGGGTCACCAGCGAGGAGGGGCAGCAGGAAGATATCGCGTTCCTGCGTTGGCTCGAGGACGACAACTTCGTGTTCCTGGGGGCGCGGGTCTATGAATATCCGCGCGCGGCGGATGGCGACTACGCGGCCGAGGAACCGCTTTACGAGCCCGAGGCGAGCCTTGGGGTCTTGCGCGATTCCTCGCGCGCGGTGCTGCGCCGCGCCCACGAGCCGGCGGTGCTGTCGGCCCAGCTGCGTCGCCAGCTCGAGACAGGCGCTCCGGTCGCGGTGGCCAAGTCCAATCTGCGGTCGCGGGTCCATCGGCGCGGCTTCATGGACTATGTCGGCATCCGTCGTTACGGCTCCGACGGTCGTCCATGCGGCGAGTTCCGCTTCGTGGGCCTGTTCACCGCCGAGGCCTACGAGACCCCAGCCAACGAGGTGCCGCTGATCCGTCACCGGGTCACCCGCATTATGCGCCGCGCCGCCAAGGCGCCCGGCAGCCACAACGAAAAACGCCTGCGCAACATCCTCGAGACCTGGCCGCGCGACGAGCTGTTCCAGACCAGCGAGGAGACCCTTCTGTCGATGGCGCTGGGGGTGTTGCATCTGATCGACCGGCCTCGGGTTCGGCTGTTCTCGCGGATGGACCCGTTCGACCGCTTCGCCTCGGTGCTGGTCTATATCCCGCGCGAACGCTTCGACACCGAGGTGTGCGAGCGCGCCGGCGCGATCCTGGCCGACGCCTATGACGGCAGGGTGCTCGAATACTATCCCGAGATTTCCGACGCGCCCCTGGCGCGGGCGCACTTCATCGTGGAGGTCACGCCGGGCGACCACCCCGATCCCGACCTCGGTCTGGTCGAGGCGCGCATCGCCGACACCGCGCTGACCTGGGAGGACCGCTTCGAGGCCGTCGTCCGGGCGGGCGGCGCCCCGGCCGGCGGGGTTCGCGCCCTGCTGGCCAAATATGGCCGCGCCTTCCCGCCAGGCTATCGCGATCAGTACGACGCGATCGAGGCGCTGGCCGATATCGACATGGTCGAAGGCCTACGCGCCGACGCGCCGCCGCGCGTCAGGGCCTTCCGCCGCTCCGAGGACGGCCCGCGCACCTTCCGTTTCAAGCTGTATCTGCGCGGCGCGGCCGCCCCTCTGGCCGATGTCCTGCCCATCTTGGAGCGTATGGGCCTAAAGGCGCTGATCGAGGACGGCTTTCGGCTGAGCGTGCAGGAGGCCGACGGGCCGCATCCGATCTGGGTCCACGAGTTCGTGCTCGACGATCCCGCCGGCCAGCATCTGGTGTTCGACGACATCCGCGAGGTTTTTGAAGAAGCCTTCGTCGCCATCTGGACTCGCCGGACCGAAAACGACGGCTTTAATCGGATCGTGCTGGAGCTGGCGGTGACGTGGCGCGAGGCCGCCCTGGTGCGCGCTCTGGCCCGCTATCGCCAGCAATCCGGGCTCGACCCCAGCCAACTGGTGCAGGAAGCCGCCCTCCGGGATCATCCGGCGGTCACCCGTCTGATCCTGGATCTCTTCCAGGTGCGCTTCGATCCGGCCATCCGCGCCGATCTCGCCACGCGCGAGCAGCAGGCCAAGGCCGTCCAGGAAAAGATCGTCGAGGCGCTGCAGGCCGTTGAGAGCCTCGACGCCGACCGCGTCCTGCGTCGCCTGGCCGCCCTGGTCGGCGCGATTCAGCGCACGAACTTCTATCAGCCGGCCGCCGACGGCGGACCCAAGCCCTATATCAGCTTCAAGATCGCCTCGCGCGAACTGGAAGACCTGCCGGCCCCCAAGCCGTTCCGCGAGATCTATGTCTCGGCGCCGCATGTCGAGGGCGTGCATCTGCGTTTCGGTCCGGTCGCGCGGGGTGGCCTGCGCTGGTCCGATCGCCGCGACGATTTCCGCACCGAGGTGCTGGGCCTGGTGAAGGCTCAGCAGGTCAAGAACGCCGTCATCGTGCCGGTCGGCTCCAAGGGCGGCTTCTATCCGAAGCAACTGCCGCGCGGCGGCGATCGCGACGCCATCCAGGCCGAGGCGATCCGCGCCTACAAGACGTTCCTGTCGGGCCTACTGGACCTGACGGACAATATCGACGCCGACAACCAGGTCGTGCCGCCGACCTCGGTCGTCGTTTATGACGGCCACGACCCCTATCTGGTCGTCGCCGCCGACAAGGGCACGGCCACCTTCTCCGACATCGCCAACGGCGTCGCGGAGGACTACGGCTTCTGGCTCGGCGACGCCTTCGCGTCGGGCGGCTCGGTCGGCTACGACCACAAGGTCATGGGCATCACGGCCCGCGGCGCCTGGGAGGCCGTCAAGCGCCACTTCCGCGAACTGGGCAAGGACATCCAGACCCAGACCTTCACCGCCGTGGGCGTCGGCGACATGTCGGGCGACGTGTTCGGCAACGGGATGCTGCTGTCGAAGCAGACCAAACTGCTGGCCGCCTTCGATCACCGCCACATCTTCCTCGATCCGAACCCGGATCCGGCGGTCTCGTGGGCCGAGCGCGACCGGATGTTCAAGCTGCCGCGCTCGTCGTGGGACGATTACGACAAGTCGAAGATCTCTCCCGGCGGCGGCGTCTTCGCCCGTAGCCTCAAGAGCATTCCGCTGTCGAAGGAGGTCCGCGATCTCTTCGAGATCAAGGCCGAGGCCGTGTCGCCGGCCGAGCTGATGACCGCGATCCTGAAGTCCAAGGCCGAACTGCTCTATCTCGGCGGCATCGGCACCTATGTGAAGGCCAAGGGCGAGAGCCACGCCGACGCAGGCGACAAGGCCAACGACGCCATCCGGGTCAACGGGTCGGACCTGCGGGTCAAGGTGGTGGGCGAAGGCGCGAACCTCGGCCTGACCCAGGCCGGCCGGATCGAGTTCGCCCAGGCTGGCGGCCATATCAACACCGACGCGATCGACAACTCGGCCGGCGTCGACAGCTCCGACCACGAGGTCAACATCAAGATCCTGACCGGCATTCTGGAGCGTTCGGGCGAGCTCTCGCGACCCGACCGCAACACCTTGCTGGCCTCGATGACCAATGATGTCGGACACCATGTCCTGGAGCACAACTACGATCAGACCCTGGCCCTGACGCTTCTGGAAAGCGACGCGGTCAGCGAGATCGACGCCCAGATCCGCTACATGGTCGATCTGGAGCAGCGCGGCCGCCTGGATCGCAAGGTGGAGGGCCTGCCGACCAACACCGTGCTGCTGGAGCGCAAGGCGGCGAGCAAGGGCCTGACGCGGCCCGAACTGGCCGTGCTGCTGGCCTATGGCAAGCTGGACCTGTTCGACGAGATCGTCGCCAGCTCGGCGCCGGATGATGCGTGGTTCGAAGCCACGCTGGAGGGCTACTTCCCCAAGGCGCTCGGCAAGTACGCCGACGCGATGCAGAAGCACCGCCTGAAGCGCGAGATCATCGCCACGGTGGTCGGCAATCAGATGGTCAACATGTGCGGACCGACCTTCGCCAGCCGTCTGAAGGCGGCGGCCGGGGCGGACGTCAGGGCGGTGGTCGTCGGCTTTACCGCCGCGCGTGAGATCCTCGGCGTCGACGCCCTCTGGGATCAGGTCAACACGCTGGATAATCAAGCCTCGGCGGCCGGTCAAACCGCGCTCTACAAGGCCCTAGCCTACGCCCTGCGCAGCCTCGCCTTCTGGCTCGCCCGTCGCGCTGTTCGGGACAGCTCCAGCGTCCAGCAACTGGTCGAGGCCTATGGCCCGTCGGTCGCGGCGCTGAAGGCCCATACGCCGGCCAACCTGTCGCCCTTCGAGCAGAAGGCGGTGTCGAAGCGCGCGAAGGCCTACGTGGCCGATGGCGCCCCCGAAGCCCTGGCCCAGGCCGTCGCGGCCTTGCAGCCGCTGACCACGGCGGCCGATCTGGTCGATCTGGCCAATGTCTCCAGCTGGAGCGTCGAGAACGTCGCCCGCCTCTATCACCAGGTCGGGGCGGCGTTCGGCTTCGACCGGTTGCGGGGCGCGGCCGGTTCGTTCGTCGGCGGCGACAGCTTCGAGCGCCTGGCGGTCCGCCGCCTGATCGAGGACATGCTGAGCGAGCAGACCTCGATCACCCAACAGGTGCTGAAGTTCGCCGCCAACGCCCAGGCCGGCGAGGACGAAGGCTCGGCCAAGGCGGCGATCGCGTCTTGGTCGGCCCTGCGCGGTGACCGCCCCAAGGCGGTCAAGCGCACGATCGAGGATATCGAACAGGCGGGCGGCGGCTGGACCTTCGCCAAGCTGACCATCGCCAACGCGGCCCTGCGAGAGCTGTCGGCCGCCGCTTAAGGCTAGCTCCTTCGCCGCCTCTCCCTTACGAGGGGAGGGGCGGCAGGGAGCGTCAGCATGGACCGGGGTGATCGCCAGCGTTTGGCTTGGGCGCTCTATGAGTGGGCCCAACAGCCCTATTGGGCGCTGATCGCGACCTTTATCTTCGTTCCCTATTTCGCGGCGGGTTTCGTCGGCGACGCGACGCGCGGCCAGAGCCTGCTGGGCTATGCCGGCGCGGTCTCGGGTCTGTTGATCGCGATCCTGTCGCCGCTGGTCGGAGCGGACGTCGACACGCGGCGCAATCCTCGTGTCTGGCTGGTGGGTCTGGCGTTTCCCTTCGTCGTCGCCAGCGTCGGACTGTGGTGGGCGGTTCCAGGCCAGACCGCGCGGATTCCGCTGATCCTGGGCTTTCTGGTCGTCGCCGGCGTCGTGACGGAGCTGGGCGGGTCGGTGATGAACGCCTTGCTGCCGGTCGTCGCCAAGCCTGGGCAGATCGGGCGGCTGTCGGGCACGGCCTGGGCCTTGGCCTATGTCGGGTCGCTGGTCTCGCTGTTCATCGTGCTCTTCTGCTTCTCGCTGCCCAAGGTTCCCCTGCTGGGGCTGTCCAAGGCGCTGCACGAGCCCGATCGCGTCGTCGGACCGCTGGTGGCGGTCTGGTTCCTGCTGTTCTCGTGGCCGCTGATGCTGGCCGCGCCCAAGCCGCCGGCCGCCAGCGGAACCCGGCCCCTGGCCGAGCTCTGGGAGACGATCCGGAGCCTGCCCCGTCGCCCGCACATGTTGCGCTTTCTCGTCGGCCGGATGCTGCTGGGCGACGGCATTTCCAGCTTCATCGCGTTCGGCGGCGTGCTGGCGGCGGGGCTGTTCGGCTGGACGACCTCGCAGCTCGGGATCTACGCGATCGCCCTGTCGACCATGGCGGGCCTTGGCACGTTCGTCGGCGGTCGCGTCGACCAGAAGATCGGCTCCAAGCGGACGGTGCTGCTGGCCACGGCCATCGTGCTGTTCGGCGCCGTCGGGGTCGGCATGGTCGGCAAGGATACGGTGTTCTTTATGATCCACGTCGCTCCGGCCAAGAGCGGGGCCCTGTTCGCCAGCACGCCCGAGCGGGTGTTCCTGTTCTTCAGCCTGTTCGTCGGCCTGACGTTCGGCCCGGCCCAGGCGTCCTTGCGCGCCTGGATGGCCCAGTTGGCGCCGGCCGGCGAGACCGGACGCTGGTTCGGGCTCTACGCCCTTTCGGGCAAGGCCACGGCGTTCATGGCGCCGCTGATCATCGCCATCGGCACTCGGGTCTTCGCCGAGCAGCGGATCGCCGTCGTCGTCTCCGCCGGGTTCCTGGCCGCCGGCGCCCTGGTCCTGGCCACCGCGCCTCGCATAGCGCCGGTTGCCGAACGAGACTGAAAGGGGCAGGGTCTCCGCCCGGGGAGGGACGGACGCCATGACCAAGGATCGCATCGTTCTGCTGGACGCCCTGCGCGGCCTGGGGGTTCTGGGGATTTTGTTGTGCAACGCCCCTGACTTCGCCGTCGCCCCGAACGTCGCCGAGTCGGTCAAGCATTGGCCGTTCGGGACCAGCCCCGCCACGCTCGCGGTCTGGGTCGTGACCCAATGGCTGTTCCAGCGCAAGTTCGTGACCCTGTTCTCCATGCTGTTCGGCGTGTCGATCTTCCTGGTCGGCGGCGAGCGGTCCGACCTGGAGCGGGGCGCGATCCTGCGGCGGCGTCTGGGCTGGATGGTCGTCTTCGGCCTGCTGCACGGCTTCGCCATCTGGTACGGCGACGTACTGCTGAGCTACGCCCTGGCGGGGTTCGCCGTGATGCTGGCCCGATCCTGGGAACCCCGACGTCTGCTGCGGGTCGGGATCACGATCTGGTCGGCCTTCTCCCTGATGCTGATCACCGGGACCGTCGCGGCCTTGATTTTCGGCCATGACGCCGCGCGGGAAGGGTTGGAGGTCGCCAAGGAACTGGCCAAGGCCAAGGCGGCCGAGGCGCGGTACGGCGGCGGCTTCGCGCAGTCCTTGATTCAGAACGCCAGGGATCGCGCGGCCATTCTGCCGAACGAGCCCTTCATCTTCGCCATGACCGCCAGCCTGATGCTGATCGGCCTGGGCTGCTTCAAGGCCGGTCTGTTCACCGGGGAGGCCAGCGCGCGGACCTATCGGATCCTGATCGCGGTCGGCCTGCTGGCCTTGGCGGTGGTCGGCGCGATGTTCATCGCCCTGCCGTTGCTGGGCCTGCCGCGTCCGCTGGCCGCGATGGCGGGGGCGGTTCAGATGGTCACCGCGCCGCTGACCACCCTGGCCTATGTCAGCCTGATAGTCCTGGCGTCGCGGTCGCGAGGCGTCTGGGCGGCGATCCCGAAGGCCTTGGCGCCGGTGGGACAGATGGCCTTCTCCAACTATCTGACCCAGTCGTTGATCATGACCGCCGTCTTCTACGGCGGGCGCGGCCTGGATCTGCACGGCAAGGTCGACCGGCCCGGACTGGCGGCGATCACCGTGGCGATCTGGGTCCTGCAGATCCTGTGGTCGCGCTGGTGGATGGACCGCTTCGAGATGGGACCGCTGGAGTGGGTCTGGCGGCGCCTCTATCGAGGCCCGACCCGCCTGCGTCGCCCGCGCCTGTCGCCTGTTCCAGCCTAAAAGCAGGCCTCTAGCGCCCGGGTGAAATAGGCCTGAACCTCTTGGAAGAGGTCGGGCCTGTAACGCGCCCGGGGATCGTTGGCGTGGTCGTCGTCGAAGGCGTGGGTGGCGTCGGGAAGGAAGAGCTCGTCGACCGTCAGGCCGTCGCGCGACAGGCGGTCGAGGGCGGCCTTGGGCAGCTTCCAGCCGACCACCTGATCCTTGCCGGCGATCACCGACCAGACCGGCGGCGGTTCGGCGCCCCAGCCTTGCCGCGTCGTCAGGGCCGGATAGCCGGCATAGGGATAGACCAGCAGGGTCCCTCTCACCGAACGCCGCAGCCGCGTCGGCTCGGCGTCCGTGATCCCCGTCAAGGTCGCCGCGCGCTCGCCCAGGGCGTAGGCGTCCATGATCGTCCAGCCGCCATGGCTCCAGCCGGCCAGGAAGACGCGGTCGGCGTCCGCCCAATCCTGCCCCTCCAGCCAGGCCAGCATGGCGAAGACGTCGCCGGCTCGCTTGTGGCCGCGCACCGCGAGACCGGTGCAGACCGTCAGCTTGGCTTGCAGTGGCGTGACGCCGCGCGGCTTGAACGAGTCGACCACCACGGCCGCCCACCCCGCCTTGACCGCGACCCGGGCGTAGTCCTCGAGGAACGGCGTCTTGCCGCCGCAGCCGTGAAGGATCAGCGCCACCGGGAAAGGGCCCGGCCCGACCGGCTTGAACACCCGTGAATGTTGGGCGAGCTGGTCGCCCCAGGCGGCGCTGTCCATGAAGGCTCGAGACTCCTAGTGCCTGAACACCCTAACGCCGGTGAAGGCCATGGCCAGACCCAGCTTGTCGGCCGCCTCGATCACCTCGGCGTCGCGCATCGAGCCGCCCGGCTGGATGATCGCCGTCGCCCCGGCCTCGGCCGCCTGGATCAGGCCGTCCGCGAACGGGAAGAAGGCTTCCGAGGCGCAGGCGCAGCCCTTCAGGTCGAGGCCGAAGTCGGCGGCGCGCAGGGCCGCGATCCGGGCCGAGTCCTTGCGGTTCATCTGGCCGGCGCCGACCCCCAGGGTCTGGCCGGCGCGGGCATAGACGATGGCGTTCGACTTCACGTGCTTGCCGACGGTAAAGGCGAACAGCATGTCGCGCACCTCTTCGTCGGTCGGCTGGCGCTTGGTGACGATCTTCAGATCGGTCGCCTTGATCCGCGCGTCGTCGCGGGACTGGACCAGGAAGCCGCCGGCCACGCTCTTGAACGTGTCGCCGGTCGACAGCGGGTCCGGCAGACCGCCGGTCACCAGCAGGCGCAGGTTCTTCTTGGCCGCGAACACGGCCACGGCGTCCTCGTCGGCCTCGGGGGCGATCACCACCTCGGTGAAGATCTCGACCATGGCTTCGGCCGCCTCGCGGGTCAGGCGCGAGTTCACCGCCACGATGCCGCCGAAGGCCGAGGTCGGGTCGCAGGCGAGCGCCCGCTCATAGGCCTCGCGCTGGGTCGCGCCCACGGCCACGCCGCACGGGTTGGCGTGCTTGATGATCGCCACGGCCGGGCCGGCCGCCGGATCGAACTCGGCGATCAGCTCGAAGGCCGCGTCGGTGTCGTTGATGTTGTTGTAGCTGAGCTCCTTGCCCTGCAGCTGCTTGGCCGTGGCCACGCCCGGGCGCGGGTTCGGGAACGCATAGAAGGCCGCCTTCTGGTGCGGATTTTCGCCATAGCGCATGGTTTGGCGCAACTCGCCGGCGATCGACTTGCGGGCCGGGAAGTCCTGGCCGAGCGCCTTCGCGAACCAGGCCGAGATCGCCGCGTCATAGGCCGCCGTGCGGGCGTAGGCGCGGGCCGCCAGGGTCTGGCGCAGGGCCAGGGTCGTTCCGCCGGCCTTCAGGGCTTCCAGCACCTCGGCGAGATCGGCCGGATCGGTGCAGACGGCGACATAGCCGTGGTTCTTGGCCGCCGAGCGGATCATGGCCGGGCCGCCGATGTCGATGTTCTCGACACATTCGGCGTAGGCCCCCCCCTTCGCGACGGTCGCCTCGAACGGATAGAGGTTCACATAGAGGATATCGATGCCGCCGATGCCGTGGTCGGCCATGGCCTTGGCGTGATCGGCCGCGTCGCGCACGCCGAGAAGCCCGCCGTGCACCACCGGGTGCAGGGTCTTGACCCGGCCGTCCATCATCTCGGGGAAGCCCGTCAGGTCCGAGACGTCCTTGACCGGGATGCCGGCCGCGGCGATCGCGGCCTTGGTGCCGCCGGTCGAGACCAGCTCGACCCCGGCCTCGTGCAGGGTCTTGGCGGCCTCCACCAGGCCGGTCTTGTCGGAGACCGACAGCAGGGCGCGCTTGGGGGCGACGAGATCGGGGGCGGACGGATAGTCGGGGGCGGCGGGCACGGCGGGCTCCTGGTTTCGTGGTCGAAAAAGCGGAGCCCAGGCGCGCGGCGGCTTGCGAGCCCTGAAAGTGGACGCCGGTTTTGCGTCTGCTCGCAAGCTCTCAAGCAACGCGCCTTTCCGGGCGGCGGAACGACGTCCCGCCTGAAAGGCGCGCGGTCCACGCTCCCCGGTGGTTTCCCACCTTCAACGCCAGTCACGCGAACGCGGCGGAAAATACGGCGACGGGCGGGGGAGTCAATGCGGCCGCCAAGAAGCTCCCCCGCGTTGCGGGGAGCATCTTGGCGGCGTTGCGCCCTTCCAGGATCCCAACGCCCTCACGGCCAAGCCGCTGAGCAGCACGTTATGGTCCATCTTCACGCGCTACCTTCAACAGCCCGGCGGCGCCCGGACGCGATGTGGGCGGCGACCCTATTCCGCGTCCCAGCGGTAGGCCTTGTCCAGCCAGTCGCCCAGCCGACCATCCGGTCGGGCCAGACCATGGATGCGGGTCATCTCGTCCTCGGTCAGCTCGAAGTCCAGCACGTCGAAGTTCTCCTCAATGCGCTTGAGGTTGCTGGTGCGGGGGATGGCGATGACGCCTTGCTGGATGATCCAGCGCAGGGTGACCTGGCCCGGCGTCTTGCCGTGGGCGCGGCCGATCTCGATCAGCACCGGATCCTGGGCGACCTTGCCCTGGGCCAGCGGCGACCAGGCGGTGATCGAGGTTCCCAGTTCGTCGGCCTTGGCCTTAAGGGCCTTCAGCGACAGATAGGGGTGATACTCGACCTGATCGGTGGCGATCGGGGCCTCCGACAGGCTGGCGGCTTCCGCCAGCAGCGCCGAGGGGAAGTTGGACAGGCCGATGGCGCGGGTCCAGCCGCGCGAACGGACCTCGTTCAGGGCCTTGAGGGTTTCGGCCAGCGGGACCTCGGGCTTGGGCCAGTGCAGCAGCAGCAGGTCGACATGGTCGACGCCCAGCCGCTCCAGACTCTTCTCGGCCGAACGCTGCAGGTCGCCGTCGGCGAACTTGTCGATCCAGACCTTGGTGGTCAGGAAGATCTCGTCGCGCTTGACGCCGCTGGCCTTGATGGCCGCGCCGACGTCGCGTTCGTTGCCATAGATCTGGGCGGTGTCGATGTGGCGATAGCCGACCTCCAGGGCCTTCTCGACCAGCGGAACGGCGGTTCCGTTCTCGAGCTGCCAGGTGCCGAAGCCGAGGGCGGGCATCAGGACGTCGCCCGAGCGGATGGCGGGAACAAGCTTGGACATGGAGGGCTCCAGAAGGACGGTCAGGCCGATATAGGCGCGGGACGGACCAGCGCCAGCCTGGCCCGAACGCGCGAGAGGGCGGTAAGGATCAGGGCGACGCCGGCGAAGGCCGCGCTCATCGCCAGGATGTTCAGCATCACCGCCGGATAGCCGTGCTTGGCGGCGTTCATGAACGGGTACGGATACCAGCCCGATAGCGCGCCGTGCAGCTCGGTCCAGGCGGCGAATAGCGCCGGGAAGGGAAGCGCCTTCGCCGCCGCGATCCAGCGCGCCTCGCCCTCGCCGCCGCGCGCGGCCAAATCGATCAGATAGGCCAGGGGCGTGACGGTGTGCAGGATGGTGTCGGCGACAAGGTCCAGGCCCTTGGGACTCCACTCGCTGGCCAGGATCAGGTGGTAGACCAGGGCCGTGATCGTCAGATAGGTGGCGATCGCGACGCGCGGGCCGGCGCGTTCGGCCCAGGCGGCGAAGCGCCCCAAGGATGTGTCGCCCGAAGCGATCAAAGGCGCGACCAGAGCGGCGGCGGCCAGCAGGTTCGACAGGTTCGTGAAGTAGCTGAAATAGCGCACGGTCTTGATCGCGCCCGTGGCCAGGGTCTGATCATGCGTCATCAGCCAGTATTGCAGCGCCGGCCCCAGACAGGCGACAACGGCGATCGCGATACGCCAAACCTTCATGCTTGCTCCCCGTGCGCCTCGTCCCAGGCCTTAAGCACCTTTTTGGGCGCGGTGGCGCGCCATTGGCGCAGGACCAGACGCCGTACCGTGCCCGGATGGGCCGCCGCAAGCCGAACCAGCACGATCGGATAGTTCCGATAGTGGTCGGTGAAATGGAAGATGTTGGGCTCGGCCTCAACCAGCATGTCACGCTCGTCGAACGGCACGCCGAGACAGACCAGACTCTCGCCGTCCTCGTGAGGCCGAACCAGGATCTTGCCGTGCGCCTTCAAGCACGGACGACCATACGCCGTTGAGTCCTCGACCCCAGGCAGGCGCAAGGCGAAGGCGCGGACGTCTTCATAGGTCATGGGCAAGCTCCGGATAGCCTGACTATATGAGGGGAATGGATTTCGAGAACACCCTGAAGACGCCGGTGCTGGTGCTGGGCGCGACCAGTCTGATCGGCGGCCATCTGCTGGCGCGGCTGAAGAGCGAGGGGCTGGACCCGGTCGCGATCAGCCGCCGGCCGCCGTCGAACGACGCCTGCTGGCTGGATGGCGACCTCAAGGATCCAGACCTGGCCGATCGCCTGCCGGCGGCGGCCACGGTGTTCTCGTTGTCGCCGATCTGGCTTCTGCCGTCGGCCCTGCCGGCCTTGAAGGCGCGAGGCCTGAGCCGGCTGATCGCCTTTTCCTCGACCAGCCGTTTCACCAAGACCGACTCGCCCGACGCCGGCGAGCGGGCGGTGGCGGCGGACCTGGCGCGGGCCGAAGCCGCCGTGGAGGCCTGGTGCGCGGCCCATGACGTGGCCTGGACCATCCTGCGGCCGACCCTGATCTATGACGAGGGACGCGACGGGAACGTCAGTCGCATCGCCCGCCTGGCGCGGCGCTTTCACGTGATGCCGTTGTCGGGGGCGGGCGAGGGCCTGCGCCAGCCGGTCCACGCCGAGGACCTGGCCGCCGGCGCCCTGGCCGCGGCCCACGCGCCGGCGACGCGAAACCGGGCCTACGACCTGGTCGGCGGGGAAACGGTGACCTATCGCGTGATGGTCGACCGGATCTTCGAGGGCCTCGGCCAGCGACCGCGCAGCCTGCCCATGCCGACCTGGCTTTTCGCCCTGGTGATGCGGCTGGCCAGGCCCTTCTATCCAGGCGCGACCACGGCCATGGGGACGCGGATGGGCCAGGATCTGACGTTCGATTCGTCGGCGGCCGCGCGGGATTTCGGCTGGGCGCCGAGGGCGTTCCACCCGCGCTTTTGAGCGGATACGAAAACGCCCCCGATCCGGGAGGATCGAGGGCGCTTCGAAGTCACGGGAAGAAGTCTGGGATCAGGCCGCTTCGACGGCGTGCTCGGCCAGGATGGTCAGGCCGTCGGGACCGACGTCCGCGAAGCCGCCCTGGATGTCGAACACCTTGGTCGTCGCGCCGTCCTTCACGGTCACCTTGCCTTCGCGCAGGGTGGTCATGAACGGGGCGTGGCCGGCCAGGACGCCGAAATCGCCTTCCGAGCCGGGGGCCTGGACCAGGTCCACGTCGCCGGAGAACAGTTCCCGTTCGGGCGCGACCAGGGAGAAGTGCAGCTTGGCCATCAGTTGAAAGTCTCCTCGACGCCGCCCAGGGCGGCCTCGATATCCTCGTCGGTCTGGATCTCGGTTCCGCAGAAGGGGCAGAATCGGATGGTGGCCAGCACCACGCCCGTTTCGCCCTCTTCCTCGCGTTCGCCGAGGTTCAGCAGGATCAGGCCGCTATCGTGCTCGATGAGGCCGGCGTTGGCGTCCGGAGACACCGCTTCCGCCAGCTCTTCGCAGCAGAAATTGGCCAGGTCCGTGTCTTCGGTCATCAGGCTTCGGCCGCCATCTTTTCGGCCTTGGCCACGGCTTCCTCGATGGCGCCGACCATGTAGAAGGCGCCTTCCGGCAGGTGGTCGTATTCGCCGTCGACGATGCCCTTGAACGAGCGGATGGTGTCCTTCAGCTGGACGAAGGCGCCCGGGGTGTTGGTGAACTGCTCGGCGACGTGGAACGGCTGGCTCAGGAAGCGCGAGATCTTACGCGCGCGGGCCACGATCAGCTTGTCCTCTTCCGACAGCTCGTCCATGCCCAGGATGGCGATGATGTCCTTCAGGGCCTTGTACTGCTGCAGGACTTCCTGGACGCGGCGGGCGACCGTGTAGTGCTCTTCGCCGATGACCAGCGGGTCCATGATCCGCGAGGTCGAGTCCAGCGGGTCCACGGCCGGGAAGATGGCCTGGGCCGCGATGTCGCGCGACAGAACGGTGGTGGCGTCCAAGTGGGCGAACGAAGTGGCCGGGGCCGGGTCGGTCAAGTCGTCGGCGGGCACGTAGATAGCCTGCACCGAGGTGATCGAGCCCTTGTTCGTCGAGGTGATGCGCTCCTGCAGGTTGCCCATCTCGGTGGCCAGGGTGGGCTGATAGCCCACGGCCGAGGGGATGCGGCCCAGCAGAGCCGACACTTCGGCGCCGGCTTGGGTGAAGCGGAAGATGTTGTCGACGAACAGCAGCACGTCCTTGCCTTCCTCGTCGCGGAAGTATTCCGCGATCGAGAGGCCCGTCAGGGCGACGCGGGCGCGGGCGCCCGGCGGTTCGTTCATCTGGCCGTAGACCAGGGCGCAGCGCGAACCTTCGGTCGAGCCGTTGTTGGCCTTCGGGTCGACGTTGACGTTCGACTCGATCATCTCGTGATAGAGGTCGTTGCCTTCGCGGGTGCGCTCACCCACGCCGGCCAGAACCGAGTAACCGCCGTAAGCCTTGGCGATGTTGTTGATCAGTTCCTGCATCGTCACGGTCTTGCCGACGCCGGCGCCGCCGAACAGGCCGATCTTGCCGCCCTTGGTGTAGGGGCACATCAGGTCGATGACCTTGATGCCGGTGACCAGGACTTCGGCCGTGTTGGTCTGCTCGGCGAAGGTCGGGGCGTCGCGGTGGATCGGGCGCGACAGGGTCGACTGGATCGGGCCCTGCTCGTCGATCGGCTCGCCGATGACGTTCATGATGCGGCCCAGGGTGCCCGGACCGACCGGAACGCGGATCGGTTCGCCGGTGTCGCGCACGGCCTGGCCGCGAACGAGGCCTTCGGTGGCGTCCATGGCGATGGCGCGGACGGTGTTCTGGCCCAGGTGCTGGGCGACTTCGAACACCAGGCGCTGGCCGGTGGCGGTGTTGATGGTCTCGACGGCGTTCAGGATCGCCGGCAGAGCGCCGTCGAACTCGATGTCGACGACGGCGCCGATGATCTGGACGAGGCGGCCGGTGGCGCCGTCCAGGTTCACGGCGCCATTGGCCGGAGCCGAAGCGGCGGCGGCCTTCGGGGCGGCCGGCTTCCGGGCGGCGGGCGCCTTGGTCGCGGCGGCCTTGGGGGCGGCGGCGGCCTTCGGAGCGGCCGGCTTCTTGGCGGCGGCGGTCGCCGGCTTCTCAGCGGGGGTCTTGGCCATGGGGTTGCGGTCTTTCGGTCTCTGCGTGCTTGTGTCGTTAGGCTAGATCAGACGGCTTCGGCGCCGGAGATGATCTCGATCAGCTCCTTGGTGATCTGGGCCTGGCGGGAACGATTGTACTCGAGGGTGTAGCGCTTGATCATGTCGCCGGCGTTGCGCGTGGCGTTGTCCATGGCGGTCATCTGGCTGGCGTAGAAGCCGGCCATGTTGTCCAGCAGGGCCGACAGGATCTGAACCGTCAGGTTGCGCGGCAGCAGGGTCTCGAGAATGGCCTCTTCCGAGGGCTCGTACTCATAGACCGCCGTCGGGCCCGAAGCGGCTTCGACGCCGTCCACGGTCGCCGGGATCAGCTGCAGGGCCGTGGGGACCTGCGAGACCACCGACTTGAAGCGGCTGTAGAACAGGGTGACGATGTCGGCTTCGCCCGCCTCGTAGATGCGGGTGACGACGTCGGCGATCGGCTGGGCCACCGACAGCGTCAGCTGGCGGTTGGCCGACAGGTCGAAGGTCTCGACGATCTTGCCGGCGTAGGGACGGGCGAGCTGCGCCGTCACCTTCTTGCCGACGCAGATCACCTGCACCTGCTTGCCCTGAGCGATCAGCCCGTCGATGTGCTGGCGCGCGGCGCGGACGATCGACGAGGTGAAGCCGCCCGCCAGGCCGCGATCGGCCGCGGCGACCACCACCAGGTGGCGGTCGTCGCGGCCGGTGCCGGCCAGAAGCTTCGGGGCGCCGTCGCCGGACACGCCGGCGGCGAGATTGGCGATGACGCTGGCCAGACGCCGAGCGTAGGGACGAGCGGCTTCCGCCGCGTCCTGGCTCCGGCGCAGCTTGGCCGCCGCCACCATCTGCATCGCTTTCGTGATCTTTTGCGTCGCTTTGACGCTCGAGATCCGATTGCGCATTTCCTTCAAGCTGGCCATTCGGCGCTACTCTCTCCGAGCGGTTCCGAGGGCTTAGGCGAAGGTCGACGAGAAGCTGTCGAGCGCGCTCTTCAGCGTGTTCTCCAGGTCCTTGTCGAGGGCCTTCTTGGTGCGGATGCCTTCCAGCAGGTCGGCGTGCTGGCTGTGCAGGCGGGCCAGGAACTCGCTCTCGAAGCGGCGCACCGCCGAGGTCGGGATCTTGTCCAGATAGCCGCGGGTGCCGGCGTAGATCACGCAGACCTGCTCTTCGACCGACTGCGGCGCGTATTGCGGTTGCTTCAGGAGCTCGGTCAGGCGTTCGCCGCGGGCCAGCATCTTCTGGGTCGAGGCGTCCAGGTCCGAGCCGAACTTCGCGAAGGCGGCCATTTCACGATACTGGGCCAGCTCGCCCTTAATCGGGCCGGCGACCTGCTTCATGGCCTTGATCTGGGCCGACGAGCCGACGCGCGACACCGAGATGCCGACGTTCACGGCCGGGCGGATGCCTTGGTAGAACAGGTCGGTTTCCAGGAAGATCTGGCCGTCGGTGATCGAGATCACGTTGGTCGGGATGTAGGCCGACACGTCGTTGGCCTGGGTTTCGATGATCGGCAGAGCCGTCAGCGAGCCCGAACCGTTGTCCTCGTTCAGCTTCGCGGCGCGTTCCAGCAGACGCGAGTGCAGGTAGAACACGTCGCCCGGATAGGCTTCGCGGCCCGGCGGGCGGCGCAGCAGCAGCGACATTTGACGGTAGGCGACGGCTTGCTTCGACAGATCGTCATAGATGATCAGGCCGTGCAGGCCGTTGTCGCGGAACCACTCGCCCATGGCGCAGCCCGAGAACGGGGCCAGGTATTGCAGCGGGGCCGGCTCCGAGGCCGAGGCCACGACGACGGTCGTGTATTCCAGGGCGCCGTGCTCTTCCAGGGTCTTGACGATCTGGGCGACGGTCGAGCGCTTCTGGCCGATGGCGACGTAGACGCAGTAGAGCTTGGCGCTCTCGTCCTTGCCGGCGTTCACGGCCTTCTGGTTCAGGATGGTGTCGATGGCGACGGCGGTCTTGCCGGTCTGACGGTCACCGATGATCAGCTCGCGCTGGCCGCGGCCGACCGGGATCAGGGTGTCGATCGACTTCAGGCCGGTTTGCACAGGCTCGTGCACCGACTTCCGCGGAATGATGCCCGGAGCCTTCACGTCGACGCGGCGACGCTCGGTGTATTGGATCGGGCCCTTGCCGTCGATCGGCTCGCCCAGCGGGTTGACGACGCGGCCCAGCAGGCCGCGGCCGACCGGCACGTCCACGATCTCGCCGAGGCGACGGACTTCGTCGCCTTCCTTGATTTCCTGGTCCTGGCCGAAGATCACGGCGCCGACGTTGTCGCGCTCGAGGTTCAGGGCCATGCCCTTCACGCCGGCCTTCGGGAACTCCAGCATTTCGCCGGCTTGGACGTTGTCCAGGCCGTAGATGCGGGCGATGCCGTCACCGACGGACAGCACCTGGCCGACGTCCGAGACGGCGGCCTCTTCGCCGAAGTTGGCGATCTGCGACTTGAGGATGGCCGAAATTTCGGCGGCGCGGATGTCCATGGTTGTCTGGGCTCTCTGCGATCTAATTTTTTAAGGCGCGCTTATACGCTCAGGCGCGCTTCAGGGCGAATTTCAGGGAATCGAGCTTCGAACGGAGCGAAGCGTCGAAGAGACGCGAACCGACGCGCACCTTCAGGCCGCCCAGAAGGGACGGATCGACGCGCGTGGAAACTTCCGGGGTCTTGCCCAGGGCCTGGGCCAGGGCGGCTTGCACGCCCTTAAGCTGGACGGACGACAGCGGGGCGGCCGAGACGACCTCGGCCGTCACGACGCCGCGGTGCTTGGCCGAGAGCTCGACGAAGGCCGAGATCGCGCCCAGCAGGTCGGCCGTGCGGCCGTTGGCGGCGACGAGGCCCAGGAACTTGGTGGTCAGCATGTCGAAGCCGGCCTTCACGGCCACCGCGACCAGGCCCTTGCCCTTGTCCTCGGCGGAGAAAGCCGGCGAGTCGATCAGGCGGCGCAGGTCGGCGCTGTCGGCGATCATCGCCTTCAGGCTCTTAAGGTCGGCCTCGACCTTGGCCAGATTGCCGTTCTCGATCGTCAGTTCGAAGAGGGACTGCGCATAGCGCTGACCCGCATCCGTCGCCTTGGTTTCGTCCGCCACTTGGTATCCGCCCGGTGCGTTGCAAATCGCCGCGAACAAGAAGTTTAACCCTCATCGCGGCTTAAAGGCTTGAGCGCGCTTGGAAAAAGCACATGGACGGCGGGCGCGACAGCGCCGCCCCGTCCGAAGCCGCGCGCCTGATAACACGGGCCTTTCGCGGTCGCAACCAAGCGGACCGTGTTCAGTCTCCGGACCGACGGAACACCGCGGAGGCCGAAGCGGCCAGCGCGCCGTCCGCGCGGCGCAGCTCGCCCTGGGCGAAGACGAGGCTTCGGGTGGCCCGCTCGACCCACGCCTTGGACGAAAGCGTCTGGCTTTCGGCCTCGCCGGCATAGTCGATTGTCATCGACGCCAGGGCCGTTCCGTCGCCCGCGGCCTTGCGCAGCACGGATTCCAATTGGGCGGAAAGGCTTGAGTCCATGGCCATGACCTAGTCCCTGACGCGGAAAAGAAAAGGGGCGACGGACGAATCCGCCGCCCCGTTGAGGCGAATGCTCGAGGAAACAGCCAGACGGGACCCCGAAAGCGGCGATCCCAAACGCGTCTGGTAACTCAGGTAAAGCGATACGTGTTCCTACTTAGCCGAGGCCACGGCGGAGGCGCCCTTGGCCGAGGCGTTGCAGCGGGTCAGATCGTCGGCGTCGAGCGACTTGGTTTCGCCGCCGAAGGCCGAGATGTGGCCCACTTCCTTGGCGAGCGCCTTGCAGGCGACCGCGGTGAGAGCCCGCGAGGGGGCTTGGGTCGAGACGCACTCGGCGCCCTCGCAGACGAAAACGGCGCCGCCGGCGACGACCTTGGTCTTGGCGGCGAGGGGTTGGTCCAGGGCGGCGGCGATACGGCCATCGGCCAGGGCGGCGCCGGCGAACAGCGCGGTGGACAGGGCGGCGACGGCCGCCAGGGAACGGAGCTTCATCTTAAAGCCCTCCAGCGTTGGGTTGGGGAAGTTGCGGTCAGATCGTTGATCGGTGAAACGCGGTACTGGCCGCCCGGACCTCGACAACCCATCGGGAGCATCCCATCTGGACGGTCGGCCCCGGTATCCCCACCGGTGCTTCGGATCCGAACTAAGCATCGCTTAGATATCAGTGATCAGAAATTGCGCAAGCTCAATTTCGCATGCGCATCGTTTTTTCGGGAAACGGAGTTCGCGCGCCAGGCGCGACGAGGTTCGCGCGGAAATGGCGAGCGTTTCGGCTGGCGAGCGCGACGGGCGCTCCGTCTAAAGCCCCAGGATCTGGTCGATCCGGCTCTCGGCCTTGGCGTGGATGGCGCGTTCCTCGACCATGCCCTCGGCCCGGACATAGCGCCCATTCTTGCCGACGCGGCGCTGGATGCCGTCGGCGGTCAGCATCATCTCGGCCTTCTTGGGGTCGGTGAGCGCGCCCAGCATGGCCGCGACCACGGCGCCGATCGTCGCCGCGGCGACGGGGCCGATCATGCCGATGATATCGTCGCCGAAGATCTGGCGCAGGCGCAGCACCAGCACCTCACGGTTGGGCTGGTGGGTCATGACGCCGATAGCCCACTGGACCGCGCCTTCCACGGCGATGGCCAGCAGGACGGGCCAGAGCACGCCCATGGCGCGCGGCCGGACGAGCAATCCGAGCGCGGCGCCAATGATCGCGAAGGCCGCCATGGTGATCATGACGAGAACCATAGACCCCCGGGCGTCAAGGAGGGGTTAAGGTCAAGGTCCGCGCCGTGTTCCCAAGGGGCACGATTGGCCGCGTCCTTTCGCCGCGTTTTACTGCCCCCAGAGACATAAAGATGAGCGTTAGGGAGGCTTGACCATGGACTTCCACCTGCCGCCGGAGCTTTCGGCCTATCTGGCCGAGCTCGACGCCTTCATCGAGAGGGAGATCGCGCCCCTGCAGGCGCGCGACGACAACGACCGCTTCTTCGACCACCGCCGCGAATGGGCGAGGACCGACTGGGACATGGGCGGCCTGCCTCGCCATGAATGGGAGGAATTGCTGGGCAAGGCCCGCAAGCTGGCCGATCAGGCGGGCCATTATCGCTACGCCCTGCCCAAGGACTATGGCGGCCAGGGCGGCACGAACCTCGGCATGGCGGTGATCCGCGAGCATTTGGCCAGCAAGGGCCTGGGCCTGTTCAACGATCTGCAGAACGAGCACTCGATCGTCGGCAACAACCCGTTCGTGCTGATGATCCGCGACTTCGGCCGGCCCGACCAGCAGCATCTAATCGGCGACATGCTGGACCGGGGCGCCTTTCGACCGACCTTCGGCCTGACCGAGCCCGATCACGGCTCGGACGCCACCCACATGGAGACCCGCGCCGTCCGCGAGGAACACCACGGCGAGGCCGGCTGGCGGATCAACGGCGAGAAGATGTGGACCACGGGTATGCACGCGGCCACGCACTGTTGCCTGTTCGCTCGGACCTCCGGCGAGGACGGCGACGCCCGGGGGATCACCGCCTTCCTGGTTCCGGCCCACGCGCCCGGCGTCAAGATCGAGGAGTATCTCTGGACCTTCAACATGCCGACCGACCACCCCCGGGTCAGCTTCACCGACGTCTGGGTTCCGGAGTCGGCGATGTTCGGCCCAGAAGGCGGCGGCCTGGCCCTGGCCCAGCATTTCGTGCACGAAAACCGCATCCGCCAGGCGGCCTCCAGCCTGGGCGCGGCGGTCTACTGCATCGAGGAGTCCATCAAGTACGCCCGCGCGCGCAAGCCGTTCGGCAAGGCCCTGGCCGAGAACCAGGCCATCCAGTTCCCGATCGTCGAGCTGTCGACCCAGGCCGAGATGCTGCGCCTGCTGATCCGCAAGACCGCCTGGGAGATGGACCAGATGACCAAGCCGGAGGTCGAGAAGCGGCTCTCCGATAAGGTCTCGATGTGTAACTACTGGGCCAACCGCCTGTGCTGCGAGGCCGCCGACCGGGCCATGCAGATCCACGGCGGCATCGGCTATTCCCGCCACAAGCCGTTCGAGCACATCTACCGCCATCACCGCCGTTACCGGATCACCGAGGGATCGGAGGAGATCCAGATGCGCAAGGTGGCCGCCTGGCTGTTCGGCTATATGGGGCCGCGAAAAAAGGCCTTCGCCGAGATGGACAAGGTTTAATCCGCCCCCCTCTGACGTGTATCAAGGGACGCGCTATCTAACGGCGATACGCGAGCATACATGTTCGCGATCTAGGTTGACGAGCCCGCTGGTCCGTTCCGTCCGGAGCGGGGCGGGCTCCTTGGAGGGCTCATGAACCGTCTCGTCCGTAACGCCGCGCGTGTCGCCCTGATCGTCGCCGTCCCGGCGACGCTGGCCGGTTGCGGGATCAACACCATTCCGACCCAGGACGAGGCGACCAAGACCGCCTGGGCCGAGGTGCAGAACCAGTACCAGCGTCGTAACGACCTGATCCCCAACCTGGTGGCGACGGTGAAGGGCTACGCGGCGCAGGAAAAAGAGGTGCTGACCGCCGTCACCGAGGCGCGCGCCAGCGCCACCTCCATCAAGGTCGACGCCTCGACGATCACCGACCCGGCCCAGTTCCAGAAGTTCGCGGCCGCGCAGGACAAGCTCGGCGGCACGCTGAGCCGGCTGATGGTCGCGCAGGAGCGCTATCCGGAACTGAAGTCGAACCAGAACTTCCTGGCCCTGCAGAGCCAGCTGGAAGGCACCGAGAACCGCATCGCCATCGCGCGCCGCGACTACAACCTGACCGCCCAGACCTACAACACCACCCTGCGCACCTTCCCCAGCGTGCTGTGGGCCAAGACGCTCTATAGCGGCCAAAAGCCCGCCCAGCTGTTCCAGGCTACCGCCGCGGCGCAGAGCGCGCCGACCGTGGACTTCTCCAGCCCGCCGACGGCGACCCCGCCGAAGGTTCAGTAGCGTGAGGTTCAGTCGTGCTCTCCTCCCCCTCACGGGGGAGGGGGACCGCCGAACGGCGGTGGAGGGGCGCCCCTTCGCATCGCGGGCGCGAGCCTGGCTGTTGGCGCTCGTCGCCCTCTTCGTCGCCTTGCCGGCCCTGGCCGCCCCGACCTTCCCGCCGCTGACGGGCCGGGTGGTCGATGACGCCCACGTGCTGTCGCCGCAGGTCCAGCGGCAGCTGACCGACAAGCTGGAGACGCTGGAGGCCTCGACCGGCCGTCAGCTGGTGGTGGCCACCGTGTCCAGCCTGCAGGGCTACCCGATCGAGGACTACGGCTATCAGCTGGGCCGGACCTGGGGTATCGGCCAGAAGGGCAAGAACGACGGCGTCATCCTGCTGGTGGCGCCGACCGAGCGGAAGGTGCGGATCGAGGTCGGCTACGGCCTGGAGCCGATCCTGACCGACGCGCTGTCCAGCGTGATCATCCAGAGCCAGATCCTGCCGAAGTTCCGCGACGGAGACCTCTCGGGCGGCGTCGTCGACGGGACCAACGCGCTGGTCGAGCAGCTGAGCTTGCCCGAGGACCAGGCCAAGGCCCGCGTCCAGCAGGCCGCCCAGCCCGAGCAACACAAGGCGCGCGGCTCGCCGATCGCCGGCTTTCTGGTTTTCCTGGTCATCGTCTTCGTGCTGTCCAGCCTGTTCCGGGGCGGGCGCGGCGGCGGCTTCGGCTCGGCCTTGCCGTGGATCATCCTGAGCGCGCTGAGCAGCGGCGGTCGGGGCGGACGCGACGATGGCTGGGGCGGTGGCGGCGGTGGCGGAGGCTTCTCCGGCGGCGGCGGATCGTTCGGCGGCGGCGGCAGTTCGGGGAGCTGGTAGGATGAAGACCATGACGCCGTCCGACCTCGACCGCATCGCGGAGGCCGTGGCCTCGGCCGAGAAGACCACCGCCGGCGAGATCGTCTGCGTGCTGGCGCCGGAGGTCTCGGACTATCGCGAGACCCCGCTGGCCTGGGCGGCGATCGCGGCCCTGGTGCTGCCGGCCGGCGCGCTGTTCGCCGGCTTGCGGCCCGAGCTGCCGGCCCGCCTGTTCGGCGGATGGACCATCGGCCACCACGCGGCCCTCGACGCGGCGATCCTGTCGGCGCTGTCGACCTATATCGCGGTCCAGGCCGTGGTCTTCGTGCTGGCGGCCCTAGTCGTGTCGATCCCGCCCGTCCGCCGCGCCCTGACGCCCGGCGCGCTGAAGGCCGCCCGCGTGCGCCGCGCGGCCATGGAGCAGTTCCTGGCGCGCGGCCTGCACCTGACCAGAGGCCGCACCGGAGTCCTGATCTTCGCGGCCCTGGCCGAACGTCGGGTCGAGGTGATCGCGGACGAGGGCGTCTATCAGGCCGCGCCGAACACCGTCTGGGACGAGGTCGTCGCCGATCTGGTCGCCGGCCTGAAGCGCGACGCCATCGCCGACGGCTTCATCGCCGCCGTCGCCCGCGCCGGCCACATCCTGGCCGCCCACGTCCCGCCGCGCCCCGACGACCGCAACGAACTATCCGACGGGCTGACCATCCTTCCGGGGCGGTGATGCAAGGCTAAGGCGTGACGGCAAAGGACCGGCGCCAGGAGGAGGAACCCCATGAACAGTATCGACCCGAGTCGCGCGCAGTTCGACGCGTTCAAGGCCTTGCCGCGCGATACGCCGATCCAGATGCTGAACCTCGTTCGGCTGAAGGCGCTGGCGGACTATCCCGAGGGCCATCCGAACCACGGCAGGGGGATGAGCGGGCTGGAGGCCTATCGCGAATACGGCCGGACCACGGCGGCGCTGTTCCAGAGCCTGGGCGGTCGCCAAGTGTGGGCCGGACGGCCCGAGGGCGTGGTCACCGGGCCGGCGGACGAGCGCTGGGACCTAGCCTTCATCGCCGAATATCCCAACGCCGGCGCGTTCCTGGCCATGGTCACCAACCCGGACTATCGCGGCTTCGTCCAGCATCGCACGGCGGCGGTCGAGGATTCGCGGCTGATCCGGCTGGCGCCGCTGACGCCGGGCGAGGGCTTCGGCGAGTAGCGGCTACGCCGCCGCCAGGGCGAGAGGGGCCGAGCGCGCCCCGCGCACCAGGCGTCCAGGCAGGGCGCCGGTTGGCTCGCCGTCGCGCTGGGTGACGACACCGGCGACGAGGGTCGCGACATAGCCATGGGCTTTCTGCGTCAGCCGCCGCCCGCCCGCCGGCAGGTCGTAGGCGACGCGGGGCGCTTCCAGGCGCAGGCCCTCGTAGTCGATGACATTGAGGTCCGCGCGATAGCCCGGCGCGATCAGGCCGCGATCCAGCAGGCCGACCGCGGCGGCGGTGTCGCGGGTCTGGCGGGCGATCATCGTCTCCAGCGGGATGCGCGGCCCCCGCGCGCGGTCGCGGGTCCAGTGGGTCAGGTTGCTGGTCGGAAAGCTGCCGTCGCAGATCATGCCGACATGCGCGCCGCCGTCCGACAGGCCCGGCACGGTGTCGCGGTGGGTCAGCATCCGGAAACTGGGGTCCAGCGAGCCGTCGGCATAGTTCAGGAACGGGTGATACAGCATCCCGCGCCCGTCGTTTTCCAGCATGGCGTCGAGCGCGACCTCGCCCGGCGGGCGTCCGGTCGCGGCGGCGATGGCCGCGACGGTGGCGTCGGCCGTCGGCTCGTAGTCGGGGTCGGCGCCCATAGGGAAAAGGTTGTCCCAGGCCCGCAAGGCGCTGCCCGCGAAGGGCCCTGTGGCGTCCAGGTCATGCGCGAGAAGGCGGGCGCGGAAGTCGGGGGCCGACAGGGCGGCGACTTTGTCTCGCAAGGCCTTGTCCTTGATCTCCGCGAAGACCGGGTTCTGGCTGAACGGATTGAGCGTCAGCTCCAGCCCGAACAATACGCCCACCGGCCGGCCGCAGACCTGGGCCTTCATCGGCAGGCCGGCGTCGACGGCGGCCGACAGTCCGGCCAGCATCGCCTTCCAGCCGCCCGGCGACTTGGGACTCTGCACCAGGGAGAACGACAGCGGCCGGCCGGAGCGCTCGACGATGCGGCGGACCATGGCCAGCTCGGCCGCGCCGTCGGGGAAGAAGTCCGAGACCAGTTGCAGCACGCCCTTGCCGGCGGCGGCCAGGCCCAGGGCGATGCCCGTCAGCTCGTCCTCGCCGGCGGTTAGGGTCGGGGTGGGCTGGCCGTCGCTGGTGCGGTGGTTGAGGGTGCGCGAGGTCGAAAAGCCCAGGGCCCCGGCCTCGACCGCCTGCCGTGCGATCGCGGCCATGTCGGCGATGTCGGCCGGCGTCGCCGGCTCGCGATTGGCCCCGCGCTCGCCCATCACATAGACCCGCAGCGCCGCGTGCGGCAGCTGGGCGGCGACATCGACGTCGAACGACCGGCCGGCCAGGAAGTCGAGATAGTCGGGAAAGCTCTCCCAGGCCCAGGGCAGGCCCTCGGTCAGCACCGGGAACGGGATGTCCTCGACGCCCTCCATCAGCCGGATCAGTCGATCGTGGTCCTGGGGTCGGCACGGGGCGAAGCCGACGCCGCAATTGCCCATCACCACCGTTGTCACGCCATGGCCGGAGCTGGGGCTCATCTGGCTGCCCCAGGTCGCCTGGCCGTCATAATGGGTGTGGATGTCGACGAAGCCGGGGGTGACGATCCGGCCGCGCGCGTCGATCTCGTCGCCGGCGGCGGCCAGGCGCGGTCCGATCGCGGCGATCAGGCCGTCCTTGATCCCGACATCGGCGAGGACGCCCGGCGAGCCCGTCCCGTCGAACACCGTCCCGCCGCGCAGCACGAGATCGTAGGCGTGGTCAGCCATGGCCGTCCTCCCTCGTCTTATCGTTGATCATGAGCGTGTGCCCGCGCCCGAGGGGCGTCAAGCGGAAGGCGAGAATCGAGGCCAGGATGTCGACTTGAGTTTACGTTGACGTGCGCGTGATCTTTACGGGGCGCGGAGGGCCGGTCTAGGGTAGCCGCCAATTCAAACTAACGTTTAATAGGGAGTGCGCCCTTATGCGCGAAGCGGTCATCGTCTCTTACGCCCGCACGGGCCTGGCCAAGTCCAACCGGGGCGGCTTCAACAACACCCATGGCGCGGCCATGGCTGGCCACGCCATCCAGCACGCCGTCGCGCGCGCCAAGCTGGAAGGCCCCGAGGTCGAGGACGTCGTCCTGGGCTGCGGCGGTCCCGAAGGCGCCACCGGCATGAACGTGGCCCGCAACGCCGCCATCTGGGCTGGCCTGCCGGTCACCACCTCGGGCCAGACCGTCAACCGGTTCTGCTCGTCGGGTCTGCAAGCCATCGCCACGGCGGCCAACTATGTCCGCAACGACGGCGCCGACGTCGCCATCGGCGGCGGCGTGGAGTCGATCTCGCTGGTCCAGGGCGGCGGCCACATGAACCGCTTCCACATCACCGAAGACAAGCTGATGAAGGAAAAGCCGGCGCTGTGGATGGCGATGATCGACACCGCCGACATCGTGGCCAAGCGCTACAACATCAGCCGCGAGTACCAGGACGAATACTCGCTGCGCAGCCAGCAGCGCATCGCCGCCGCCCAGGCCGCCGGCCTGTTCGACGACGAGATCGTCCCGATGGCCACCAAGATGAAGGTGGTCAACAAGGAGACCAAGGAAGAGAGCCTGGTCGACTACGTGGTCACCAAGGACGAGTGCAACCGCCCGGACACCACGCTGGAAGGCCTGGCCAAGCTGGAGCCGGTCAAGGGGCCGGGCAACTTCGTCACCGCCGGCAACGCGTCGCAACTGTCGGACGGCGCCGCCGCCGTCGTGGTGATGGAAGCCAAGGAAGCGGCCAAGCGCGGCCTGGAGCCGCTGGGCCTGTTCAAGGGCTTCGCGATCGCCGGCTGCGAGCCCGACGAGATGGGCATCGGCCCGGTCTTCGCCGTGCCGCGCCTCTTGGAACGTCACGGTCTCAAGGTCGACGACATCGACATCTGGGAGCTGAACGAAGCCTTCGCGTCGCAGTGCCTCTACAGCCGCGACCGCCTGGGCATCGATCCGGAGAAGTACAACGTCAATGGCGGCTCGATCGCCATCGGCCACCCGTTCGGCATGACCGGCGCGCGCTGCGCCGGCCACCTCTTGCTGGAAGGCAAGCGCCGTAAGGCCAAGCTGGGCGTGGTGACCATGTGCATCGGCGGGGGCATGGGCGCCGCCGGCCTGTTCGAAATCTTCTGATTTCGACCAGGCCGGATAACGGCGCCCATCATCAAGAGGGGCCCGAGATCGCTGCGCGCGATCTCGGCGCGGCGCCGCCGGCCTGTTCGAAATCTTCTGATTTCGACCAGGCCGGATAACACGGGGACAAAAAAGGCCGGGAACCGTCGAGGCGGTTTCCGGCCTTTTCTATCGGATCAGGACGCCTGCAAGCCGTTTCAGAAGCTCTGGCGCGGCGCTGTCTTGAACCCGGCGCGGGCGGGGCCATCTAGGCCTGCGTCGGCGTCGCGATCATCGCTTTAGACACGCCAGACCCGAGAGACACCCATGGCCACCAAGGCCTTCTTCGCCGCCGCCCTGATCCTGGCCGCCGCCATCGGCCTGGTCCTGCCCACCCCGGGCGCCAGCCACGCGGCGCATCCGGCCAAGTCGTCGTTCGAGACGATCGCCCTCAACAAGGGCTGATGGCGAACGCGCGGTCTTCGCCGCGTCCTTAGAACTCTTCCCAGCTATCTTCCTTGACCGCCACGGCGGCGGCGGCGCCGCGCGACGGGCGGACGATGGCCGCTGGGCGCGAAACCGGCCGGGAGACCGGACGCGCGCTGGTTGGCGCGGGCACCGACTGAACCGCCGACCGCGCCGTGCGGAACCTTGAAACCATCTCGGCCAGGGCCTTGGCCTCGTTTTTCAGCGAATGGCTGGCGGCGGTGGCTTCCTCGACCATGGCCGCGTTCTGCTGGACGACCTGATCCATCTGATTGACGGCGGTATTGACCTCGTTCAGCCCGGTGGACTGCTCGCTGGCCGAGGCCGAGATCTCGGTGACCAGGGTGTCGATGGCGGCGACCTGTTCGACGATGCGGTTCAGGGCCGCCCCGGTCTGCCCGACGAGGTCCACGCCCGCCTCGACCTGCGCTGTCGAGGTCGAGATCAGGGTCTTGATCTCCTTGGCCGCGTCGGCCGAGCGCTGGGCCAGGGCGCGGACTTCCTGGGCCACGACCGCGAACCCGCGACCGGCCTCGCCGGCGCGAGCGGCTTCGACGCCCGCGTTCAGGGCCAGAAGATTGGTCTGGAAGGCGATCTCGTCGATGACGCCGATGATCTGGCTGACCTGGTCGGAAGAGGTCTCGATCTCGGTCATGGCCGAGACCGCCTGACCGACGATCTGACCCGAACGCTGGGCGTCGGCGCGGGCCGCGGCCACCACGCGTGAGACCTCCTGCGCGCCGGAGGCGGTCTTTCGCACCGTGGCGGTGATCTGATCCAGCGCCGCGGCCGTCTGTTCCAGGCTGGCGGCCTGCTGTTCGGTGCGGCGCGAGAGGTTGTCCGAGGCCTGTGCGATCTCGTCGGAGCCGCTATTGACCCCGTCGGTGGCCGCGCCGATCGCCTGGATGGCGTCCTGCATCCGCTCGGCGGCGGCGTTGAAATTGGTCCGCAGGCTCTCGGTCTTGGGCGCGAACGGAACGGTGATCCGATGGGTCAAATCGCCGCTCGCCAGATGGTCGAGGGCTTCGTTCAGCGCGGCGACGGCGATGGCGTCGTCGCGAGCGATGGCGGCTTTCTCGGCCTCGTTGGCGGCGCGTTCGCTGTCGGCGGCCTCGCGATGCTCGGCGGCGGCGCGCTCGACACGGATCTTCTCGACGGCGGCGTCCTTGAAATGGGCCACGGCGGCGGCCATGTCGCCGATCTCGTCCTTGCGACCCTGGGCGGGCACGGCGACGCTATTGTCGCCCGAGGCCAGACGACGCATGGCGCCCGTCATGGCGGCGACGGGACGGGCGATGGCGTTCCACAGCCAACAGCCCATCAGGCCGGCGATGATTAGGGCCACGCCGCCGCCGATCAGGAGAGACAGCACCGCGGTGGTCATGGCCGCCTTGGCTTCGGCCGTCCGGATCGCCACCCGCTCGTTGGCCGCGGTCAGCAGCTCCTTCTGGATCGCTCGCAGCGCGGTCAGGCTTTTCTTCCCGGTCAGCTGGATGGCCTGGTCGCGGCCCGCGGCCGGATCGTTCATCAGGCTCATGACCGGGGCGCCGATGTCATGGCGCCAGGTCGCCATGGCTTCGCGCAGGCGCTGGATGCGCGCCTTCTGCTCGGGGATCGTGGTCTTGGTCGCGAAGCCGTCCAGCGTCTGGTCGAACTTGGCCGAGCTTTCCTCGTAGGTCTTGGCGAACTTCTTGTCGCCCATCAACACGTAGCCGCGCAGCGCGTTCTGCTGTTCCAGGATCAGAGTCAGGGCCTCTTCGGCCGTCGCGGCCAGGGCCAGGCTGCGCTCGCTCGCCACGGTTGCCTCGTCGATGCGCTGGAGGCTGACGAACACGATCGACGAGGCGATGGCCGAGGTCAGGATCAGCGCGCAGAACGCCAAGCCCAGCTTCGCCGAAATTTTCAGGTCGCTAAAAGACACCGAGCGGGCTCCTCATCTGAACGATGGCGGCCGCGAAAATTTCAGAGAACACAGCTACTTGAGGCCGGGCCACGGATCGCGATCGTCAACCGGCAGGAGTCGTCCAGAACGATTGCCGAGCGATTAACCGTGATGTGGCGGAATGTCGCGGCGCGAGCGATGGGTCTCCGCCGATCAGTGGGCTTCGTCCCAGTTCGGGGCCGCCCGAGCCTCCACCGTCAGCGGCACGGTCAGCGCCACGGCCGGTTCTGCCGCCGTCTCCATCACGCCCCGGATCACCGCGCAAGCCCGCTCGGCCTCGGCCTCCGGCGCCTCGAAGACCAGTTCGTCGTGCACCTGCAGCAACATGCGCGCTTCCAGGCCGGCGGCCTCCAGGGCGGCCGGCATCCGGATCATGGCCCGGCGCATCACATCGGCGGCCGCGCCCTGGATCGGGGCGTTGATCGCCGCCCGTTCGGCGAATTGTCGCTGGCCGACGGACTTCGACTGAATTTCGGGAATATTGATCTTGCGGCCGAAGATGGTGGTGACATGGCCGTGCTCGCGCACGAAGGCCTTGGTTGCGTCCATATAGGCCTGGATGCCCGGGAAGCGCTCGAAATAGGTCTTGATATAGGCCCCCGCCTCGCCCTGGCCGATGCCCAGCTGGTTGGCGAGACCGAACGCGCTGATGCCGTAGACGATGCCGAAGTTGATCGCCTTGGCTCGCCGCCGGATCATCGGGTCCATGCCCTCGATCGGCGTGTCGAACATCTCCGAGGCCGTCATGGCGTGGATGTCGAGGCCTTCCTGGAAGGCCCGCTTCAGCTGGGGGATGTCGCCGATATGGGCCAGCAGGCGCAGCTCGATCTGGCTGTAGTCGGCGCTGATCAACACCTTGCCGGGCGGCGCGATAAAGGCCTTGCGGATCTTCCGGCCTTCCTCGGTGCGGACCGGGATATTCTGCAGGTTCGGATCGGACGAGGACAGGCGTCCCGTCGTCGTCGCGGCCAGGGCGTAGGAGGTGTGCACCCGGCCCGTGCGCTCGGCGATCGCCGCGATCAGGTTCTCGGTATAGGTGCCCTTCAGCTTCGAGAGCTGACGCCAGTCCAGCAGTACGCGCGGCAGCTCGTGCTCGAGGGCCAGGCTTTCGAGGACGTCGCTGTCGGTCGACCACTGGCCGGTGGCGGTCTTCTTGCCGCCCTTCATGTTCATCTCGCCAAACAGCACGTCGCCGATCTGCTTGGGGCTGCCCAGGTTGAACGGCCGGCCGACGATCTCCTGGGCGCGCGCCTCGTACTGGGCCATGCGCAGGGAGAACTCGTTGGACAGCAGGCGCAGCGCCTCGGGATCGACCTTGACGCCGTCGTTCTCCATCATCGCCAGCACGGCGGGCAAGGGGCGTTCCAGCGTCTCGTAGACGGTCGACAGACCCTCGCGCGCCAGGCGCGGCTTCAGCCGCTCCCACAGGCGAAGGGTGACGTCGGCGTCCTCGGCGGCGTAGGCGGTCGCCTCGGACAGGGCCACGTGCTTGAAGCTGATCTGGGCCTTGCCGGTCCCGGCCACCTGCTTGAACGGGATCGGCTTGTGGCCCAGCCACAGCTCCGACAGCTCGTCCATGCCGTGGCCGTGCAAGCCCGCCTCCAGCACGTAGGAGATCAGCATGGTGTCGTCGATCGGCGAGACCTGGATCCCGTGGCGCGACAGCACCGCGATGTCGTACTTGGCGTTCTGCGCCACCTTCAGCACCGCCGGATCCTCCAGCAGCGGCTTCAGCGTCGCGATCACGTCGGCCAGCGGGATCTGCACGAGGTCGGCGGCGGCTTCCAGCGCCAGGCCTTCCTTTTCGCAATGGCCGACGGGAATGTAGCAGGCCTCGCCGGCCGCCACGGCCAGGGAGATTCCGCACAGGCCGGCCGTCGCCGAACCCAGGGCGTCGGTCTCGGTGTCGAAGGCCACGACGCCCTTGGCCGTCGCCTTGGCGACCCAGGCCTTCAGCGTCTCCAGATCGCGGACGCAGACATAGGTCGCATGGTCGATGGTGATCGGCTCGGCGACGGGCTGGGCGGCCGCGCGGGCGGCGGCGCCCATGTAGGAGACCGAGGTGACCGGCGCCTTCGGCGGGGCCGACGGGCGGTCCAGCGTGCCGGGCGCGGCGGCGGCCGAGCCGTCGCCGACCCGCCGGGCCAGGGTGCGAAACTCCATCTGGTCCAGGAACGCGGCCAGCGCCACCTTGTCGGGCTCGCGCACCTTCAGATCGTCCAGCGGCTCGGGCAGGGGCGTGTCGCAATCCAGCTTCACCAGCGCTCGCGACAGGCGGATCTGGTCGGCGAAATTGATCAGAGTCTCGCGGCGCTTGGGCTGCTTGATCTCGCCGGCCCGTTCCAGCAGCGTGTCGAGGTCGCCGTATTCCGTGATCAGTTGGGCGGCGGTCTTGATCCCGATCCCCGGCGCGCCCGGCACATTGTCGACGCTGTCGCCGCACAGGGCCTGAACGTCGACCACCTTTTCCGGATAGACGCCGAATTTCTCGAACACCTGCTCGCGGTCGATGCGGACGCCCTTCATCGGGTCGTACATCGACACACCGTCGCCGACGAGCTGCATCAGGTCCTTGTCGGACGAGACGATGATCGCCTCACCGCCGACCTCGCGGGCCTTGCAGGCATAGGCGGCGATGAGGTCGTCGGCCTCGTAGCCGGGCAGCTCGATGGCTGGCACCCCGAACGCCCGCGTCGCCTCGCGCACCAGCGGGAACTGCGGGATCAGGTCTTCCGGCGGCGGCGGGCGGTGGGCCTTGTACTGGTCGTACAGGGTGTTGCGGAACGTCTTCTCCGAGTGGTCCCAGATCACCGCCAGGTGGGTCGGCGTATCGCCCTGCATGTCGCGCAGCAGCTTCCACAACATGTTGCAGAAGCCTTGGACCGCGCCCACGGGCAGGCCGTCGCTCTTGCGGGTCAGCGGCGGCAGGGCGTGATAGGCGCGGAACAGATAGGCCGAGCCGTCGACCAGAAACAGCCGGACGGCGGGACCGTCCTGGGTGAGGTGCGTGGCGGGCGGGGCTTCGGAGACGACGTCGGTCATGGCGGCGAACATAGGCGGGCGGACGTGCGTCGGAAACCCTCTGAACGGCCGGGTTCACCTACCCTCATCGCCGCGCCAGAAACCCTCGCCTTGCGCCCGCGGGGCATGAGGCGTAACGGAACGCCGCTCCGCGCGGTACGCGGACGGACAGTCTTCAGGAGAGCGCGATGGGTTACCGGGTCGCCGTGGTCGGCGCCACGGGCAATGTGGGCCGCGAGATGTTCAACATCCTCGAGGAAGTCAAATTCCCCGTGGACAAGATGCACGCCATCGCCAGCCGCAAATCCATCGGGGTCGAGGTCTCGTTCGGCAACGAGATTCTGCGCTGCGAGGACCTCGAGCAGTTCGACTTCTCGAAGGTCGACATCGTGCTGATGAGCGCTGGTGGGTCGATCTCCAAGGCCTGGGGCGAGAAGATCGGCGCGGCCGGTCCGATCGTCATCGACAATTCCAGCCACTTCCGGATGGACCCGGACGTGCCGCTGGTCGTGCCGGAAGTGAACCCCGAGGCGGTCAACAGCATCCCGAAGAACATCATCGCCAACCCCAACTGCTCGACGGCGCAGCTGGTCGTGGCGCTGAAGCCGCTGCACGACGAGGCCAAGATCAAGCGGGTGGTCGTCTCGACCTACCAGTCGGTCTCGGGCGCGGGCAAGGAAGGCATGGACGAGCTCTGGGACCAGACCAAGGGCATCTATGTCCTGGGCGCGCCGCCGCCCAAAAAGTTCACCAAGCAGATCGCCTTCAACGTCATCCCCCACATCGACGTCTTCATGGACGACGGCTTCACCAAGGAAGAGTGGAAGATGACCGCCGAGACCCAGAAGATCCTGGATCCGAACATCCAGCTGGTCGCCACCTGCGTGCGCGTGCCGGTCATGGTCGGCCACTCCGAAGCCGTGAACGTCGAGTTCGAGAGCCCGCTGGACGAGGACGAGGCCCGCGAGATCCTGCGCGACGCCGAAGGGATCGTCGTGGTCGATAAGCGCGAGGACGGCGGCTACATCACGCCGAAGGAAGCCCAGGGCGAGTTCCCGGTCTATGTCTCGCGCATCCGCAAGGATCCGACGGTCGAGAACGGCCTCGCCTTCTGGTGCGTCGCCGACAACCTGCGAAAGGGCGCGGCCCTGAACGCCGTTCAGATCGCCCAGCTGCTGCACGACAAGGGCCTGATCAAGTCGAAGACGCCGGCTTAAGGTTTAGAGACAACCGATATCCCCGGCGAATGCCGGGGCCCAGATGGAAAGGCGCTGAATCGCTTCTAAGGATTCAGCGCCTTTCCCACGCCCCATCGTCCTGAGATCTGGATCCCGGCATTCGCCGGGAAGGTCGGTGGATCAGGATTTCCTGAGCCGGTTCGAGAATTTCCGACGGAGCCGCAAGATGCGGGCGGACGGCGGGCTTCCCATGTGCGAGGCGCTTTACGAGGGGTGCGCAACATGTCGCCGAGCGCCAACGCCGTTTCCGAACTCGACAATCGCCCCGCCTATGCCGCCGGCATCGGCTGCTATGTCCTTTGGGGCTTCCTGCCGCTCTATTTCCACCTGCTGTCCAGCCTGGGCGTCGGCTCGTGGGAGATGATCGCCCACCGGACGCTGTGGTCGGTGCTGTGGGCGGGCGGGCTGGTGCTGATCGCCAGGCAGGGCGGCCAGGTGGTCCAGGTGCTGCGCCAGCCGCGCACGTTGGGAATGCTGGCCCTGTCCACCCTGGCGATCTTCGGCAACTGGACGATCTATGTCTTCGCGGTGAACGCCGGCCACGTGATCGAGGCCAGCCTCGGCTATTACATCAACCCGCTGATGAACATGGCCGCCGGCGCGCTGCTGTTCCGCGAGCGGATGAGCGGCGAGGGCAAGGTCGCCATCGGTTTCGCGGCCGTCGGCGTGGCGATCCAGACGATCGCGCTGGGTCATCTGCCGATCGTGTCGCTGGGCCTGGCCCTGACCTTCTGCGCCTACGCCATCCTGCGCAAGCAGGTGAAGGCCGAGGCCCAGACCGGGCTGTTCATCGAATGCGCCTATCTGGCCCTGCCGGGCCTGGCCTACGTGCTGCATCTCGCGGCCAGCGGTCACGGGCATTTTGGTCAGGGCGGCCCGGTGACCGCGCTTCTGGCTCTGGCCGGTCCGGCGACGGTCGCGCCGCTGGCCCTGTTCGCCTGGTCGGCGCGCCGCCTGCCGCTGAGCGCCGTCGGTTTCCTGCAGTTCATCGCGCCGACGATCCAGTTCCTGCTGGGGGTGGCGTTCGGCGAGCCGTTCACGGCGTTGCGCGCCCTGTCCTTCCTGTTCATCTGGCTGGGCGTGGCCGTGTTCGCCTACGGAGCCTGGAAGAAGGCGCGGGTCCTGGCGCCGGCTTAGAACGTGTCAGGCTTGGGTGTGGGCGGTTGAGCCGCTCGACCACGCTCGAAGCTAGAGTCGGTTCGGCTGCGGCGGCGGAAAATCGCAGATCGCCACCAGGCCGGGGCGCGGGCGACGGGCGCGGAGCGTCAATCTTATGTTCAGGCGGCCGGTGATCGAGCGCACGATGGCCAGGCCCAGGCCCGCGCCGGCGTGCGCCTGCCCGGCGGCGCCGCGCGCGAAGGGCTTGAGGAGGCGGTCCAGCTCGGCCGGGTCGGCGCCTGGACCGTGGTCCCAGATCACGACCGTCGTCGCGCCGGCCTCCTCGCCCGCCAGGATGCGGACCTTGCCGCCTCCATAGGCGCAGGCGTTGAAAACGAGGTTGCGCAGCGCCTCGCCGATCAGAAGGGGATTGCCCCGGACGGGAGGCAGGTCGCGGCGAATGCGCGACAGCACCTCGACCTCCGGAAAGCCGCGCGCGGCCTCGACCTGGATCGTGGTCAGCAGGGTGGCGAGGTCGGCCTCGCCCTCGGCCGCGGCGGCCTCAGAGCGGGCCAGGGCCAGGAATTGCGACAGCAGCTGGCGCAGGTTGGCGGCGGCGTCGCGCGAGTCGCGCAACAGCGCCTGGTCGCGTGGCGCCGTCGCCGAGCGCTCCAGCAGCGCCAGATTGGCGACGATCACCGAGAGGGGGGTCCGCAACTGATGCGAGGCGTCGGCCGAGAAGCGTTCCAGGGCGCGCGTGAAGCGGTCCAGGCTATCCATCATGCGATTGAAGGCGCCGACCACCGGGGCCAGTTCGGCGGGCGCGTCGGCGGCGCTGACCGGGGTCAGGTCCGGACGCGAGGCCTGGGCGCGGGCGGTCAGGTCGGCGGTCAGCCGGCGCAGCGGCGCCAGGCCCCACCCGAGGGCTGGGATGACCAGGGCGGCGGCGACAGCGACCAGCAGCACCGGCAGGCCGATCAGGTTGAACAGCAGTTCGCGCACGCTGGCCTGGCGGGAGTCCAGGCTCTGGGCCACGGCGACCACGACCGGTTCGGCCATCCCCGGCGCCATCACGGTCGATTGCGCGATGCGCACCGGATAGCCGCGCATGGTGGCGTAGGCGAAGTTGGTCTCGTTGGGCGCCGGCGCGGGGGGGCGCGGCAGGTCCTCGTAGCCGGTGATCAGGCGAGGGCCCTGACGCACCGCGTAGAACACCGCGTCGCGTTCGGGGCTGTCCAGCAGGCCCAGGGACCAGGGCGGCAGAGCGACCTTGGCCTCGCCGTTCCTCACCCCGATCTGGGCGACGATCGAGGCGACGGACCCAGCCAGCAGGCGGTCGGAGTCCTTCTCGACCACTGCCTGGGCGGCCAGGGCGCCGGCCAGGGCCAGGGCGGCGGCCAGCAGGGCCAGCGGCGCGATCTGGGCCAGCAGCAGGCGGCCGACCAGGCTGGAGCGACCCCGTCCCCAGGCTTCGCGTCTCACGGGTCGAGCCGATAGCCAAGGCCGCGCAGCGTACTCAGGCGCGGCCCGTCCGGCGCCAGCTTGCGCCGCAGCCGGCCGACATGGACATCCAGGGCGTTGGGCGACGGCGTTTCCTCGTCGGGAAATACCTCGGCGGCCAGGTGATCGCGTTCGACGACGCGGCCAGCGCGCCCGGCCAGGGCCTTCAGCGCCGCCCACTCCCTGGGGCGCAGGTCCAGGCGCCGGTCGCCGACCCAGGCGCAGCCCGCGTCCCAATCGCAGGCCAGGGCGCCGACATGCACGGTCCGCGCGGCATAGCCGGCCTTGCGCCGCGCCACGGCCCGCACGCGGGCCACCAGCTCGAACGGGTCGAAGGGCTTTGGCACATAGTCGTCGGCGCCCATGTCGAGGCCCGCGATGCGGTCGCGGACGGCGTCGCGAGCGGTCAGGATGACGATCGGCGTGGAGACGCCCTTGCGCCGCAGCCGGCCCAGGATCTCGAACCCGTCGATGTCGGGCAGGCCGATATCCAGCACGATGGCGTCGAAGCCGGCGCCATGCGCCGAGGCCATGGCCAGGGCGGCTGCCCCGGTCTCGGCGCAGACGGCCACGTTGCCCTCGCTCTCCAGCGTCGCGATCAGCGAGCGACGCAGGGGCGGATCATCCTCGACAACCAGTATCTTCATCGGGGATGTAGGGACCGAAGACGAAAGGGGACGGGCCATCCGACGCCGATTGCCAGATAAGGTCAAGGGACGCGGAACGCGTCGGGTCATGGCCGCGCTGGTCCTGGCGGCGACGCTGGTGGGCTGCGCGCCCAAGCCCGCCGGACAGGCGACCAGCGCCTGGGACGTGAACGCCGCCCAGCGGGAGGGCGAACTGGTCATCTATATGAACAGCGACGGCCACGAGGACGTCACCGACGGGTTCCAGCGGCGCTTTCCGAAGATCAAGGTGCGCCTGGTGACGCTGACGTCCGTCAAGATCCGCGAGCGACTGATCGCCGAAACCCAGGCGGGCAAGCCGGTCGCCGACGTCGCCTGGAGTTCGACGATGGACATCCAGGTCAAGCTGATCAACGACGGCTACGCCCAGACCTATCGCAGCCCGGAGGCCAAGGGCCTGCCGACCTGGGCGGTATGGCGCGACCAGGGCTTCGGCGTCACCGCCGAGCCCATCGTCTTTGCCTATAACAAGAAGCTGTTGAACGAGGCGGAGGTCCCGCGCAGCCACGCGGCGTTGCTGGCGGCCCTGCGCGCCGACCCCGATCGCTGGCGCGGCAAGATCGCGATGTACGATCCGGAAAGGAGCGGGCTGGGCTTCATGTACATGTCCGGCGACCTGCAGGTCTATCCGGACGCCCAGGCGATGTACGATGCGCTGGCGGGGTCGGAGCCTGGTCTGTTCGTGGTGGGCTCCGCGATGCTGAACAGTCTGACGGATCAGCATGTGATGGTCTTCGGCCTGACCCAAACCTTTGCCGAATGGTGGGCGCGCAGACGCAATCCCGATCTCGGCTATGTCGTGCCCAACGACTATCAGCTTCTGATCTCGCGGGTGGCTTTCATCACCCGCTCGGCGCCGCATCCGAAGGCCGCGCGGCTGTTCCTGGACTATCTGATGTCCGACGAGGGGCAGCGGCGGCTGGCCCAAAGTGGACTTCCGCCCATCCGGTCCGTCGGCGGCGCGACCGCCCTTGGCCTAGGGGCAAGGCCGATCCGGATCGGCCCCGCCTTGCTGGCCAATTTCGACCAGGGCCGTCGGGCCGAGCTGCTCGACACCTGGAGGGCGGCTCTCAAGCAATAGGATTGCATAATATGCGGGCAATTTCGATTAAATTTTAGGCAATATTGGCGAATATCAGAAACTTGGCGGCATTTCGGCGGCCGGCGTGGAACGCCGCGAAGCTGTCACCGACCTGTCATCGCGACGCCTCTGGCGAAAGCGGAAGAACGGGCGCGGCCATCGTTGGTTGATCACGGGGTGGCCTTTTCTCCGCGTGTCGCGCTTCCCGGTATTTCATGCCTCATTTCCGCACTTTGACGCCGGATGTCGAAACGTTCGTATTGGCTCGGCTCTCGCGGAAGAGATCGGGTTCGACCCGACGCCGAAGGCGCAACCGCCCCGGAAACGCTCAGGCAACAGGGACCGCGGAGCAAGAGGACGCTGGAAAGCAGGATCGCCCCGATAGCGGGCGGCCTCGCCGAAGGAGCAAGGGCGCGACCGCGCCTGAATCTCTCAGGCCAAGGGACAGCGGGGGCAGAGGAATCGCCTGGCGGAAACGCGGGATGAGGCCCGCGCGACGCGACCGAACGCGACCGAATAGACGGTCGCGCGGGGAGGCGGCTGTCGATCGTTGAAACAGAGGGGATCTTGCTTTGACTCTTTCACGCCAAACCCGCCGGGGCCTGCTGCTGGGCTGCAGCCTGGTTCCCGCCATCCTGGCTCTCCAAGGCGCCGCTCTGGCCCAGGAGGTCGCCAAGCCCGAGGACAACAGCGTCGGCGAAATCGTCGTCACGGCCTCGCGCATCGACCGCGCCGACTTCCAGGCGCCGACCCCGACCGTGCGCGTCACCGCCCAGGATCTGAGCGTCGGCGCGCGGCCCAACATCGCCGCGGCCCTGAACGACCTGCCGCAGTTTCGCGCCACGACCTCGGCTCAGACCACCGGCACCAACACCGGCGCCGGTAACGCGCCCGTCGACCTGCGCGGCCTGGGCATCAGCCGCACCCTGGTGCTGCTGGACGGCCGCCGCTTCGCCGGCGACAACGACCTGAACCTGATCCCCAGCGTCCTGACCAAGGGCGTCGACGTGGTGACCGGCGGCGCCTCGGCGGCCTGGGGCTCCGGCGCCGTGGCCGGCGTGGTCAATATCAGCATCGACCGCGCTTTCACCGGCCTGAAGATGGGCGTCGAGCGCGGCGAGTCCTCGTACAATGACGCCAAGCAGATCCGTCTGGAGGCGGCGGCGGGCAAGAGCTTCGCCGACGGCCGCGGCCACTTCGTGATCGGCGGCGAATATATCGACAACGACGGCGTGATCCCGAAAGACAGCCGCCCCAATGTCGGTCGCTGGGCCACGGTCTCGAATGGCGCTGGCCGCTTCATCCTGGCGCCGAATGTCGGCTTCGCCAACGCCGCGCCCGGCGGCCTGATTCTTTCTGGCGTTCTGAAGGGCAAGACCTTCAATCCTGACGGCACCTTGCGCGACTTCAACTACGGCACGGTGGTCGGGACCAACACGGTCGGCGGCGAAGGGCCCTCGAACGATGACCTCTCGCCGCTGGTCACGCCGCAGAAGCACTACGCGGCCATGGCCAGCCTGACCTATGACCTGACCGACAAGGTCAAGATGACCGCCGAGCTGCGTCGCTCGCGGATGTGGAACGACTACATCTGGTTTGGCGACCACAATCGCGGCAACCTGACGATCAAGTCGGACAACGCCTTCCTGCCGGCGGCGGTGAAGTCGGCGATGGCGGCGGCCGGCCAGACAAGCTTCACGATGGGCCGCTTCAATACCGAGGCCTATCCGACCATCGACTTCGAGCGTGTCTCGACCCAGGGCACGATCGCCTTCGACGGCTCGTTCGGCGACAGCTGGCGCTGGAGCGCCTACTACAGCCATGGCGAGAACGAGAACAATATCGACACGCCCGGGTTCTTCCTGACCCAGAACTACGCCAACGCGGTCGACTCGGTGATCAGCCCGACGACCGGTCAGCCGATTTGCCGCGTCGCCCTGACCAACGCCTCGACCAACTGCGTGCCGATCAACCTGTTCGGCCAGGGCGCGCCTTCCAAGGCGGCGCTGGCCTATGTGACCGGCACGCCCAGCCAGCGCGAGACCAGCAAGCTGGACGTCGGCGGCTTCAGCCTGCGCGGCGAGCCCTTCAGCCTGCCCGCCGGTCCGGTCTCGATCGCCGTCGGCGCCGAGGCCCGCAAGGAGTCGATCAACCGCACGGTCGGCGCGCTCGACGCGGCCAAGGCCTTCACCACCTTCAGCTTCTCGGCCATGACCGGCAGCTACAATGTCAAGGAAGCCTTCGCCGAGGTGCTGGTCCCGGTCATCCGCGACGTCCCGGTCTTCAACAAGCTGGAAGTCAACGCCGCCGCCCGCGTCTCCGACTACAACACCACCGGCTCGATCTGGTCGTGGAAGCTGGGCGCCACCAACGAGTTCTTCCCCGGCTTCCGCGGCCGGATCACCGAGTCGCGCGACATCCGCTCGGCTAACCTGACCGAGCTCTTCACGACCAGCACGACCGGCTACAACACGATCGTCGATCCGAAGACCAACTCCAGTGTCTATGTGCTGACCAACGGCGGCGGCAATCCGAACCTGACGCCCGAGACGGCCAAGACCTTCACGACCGGCTTCGTCTATTCGCCGCCGGCCCTGCCGGGCCTCAATGTCTCGGTCGATTACTTCAATATCAACATCGATAACGTGATCACCACGGTCGCCGCGCAGGACATCGTCACCCGCTGCGCGAACGGCAACGCCGACATGTGCTCTCGGGTGACCCGCGACGCCAGCGGCACGATCACGCGCATCGTGTCGACCTATGTGAACCTAGCCAACTACAAGACCGATGGCGTCGACGCCGAGATCTCCTACGCGACCGATCTCGACCGTCTGATCGCGAACGCGCCGGGTCGCATCCGCGCCCGCTGGCTGATGACCTGGGTCAACAGCCTGACGACCAATGACGGGGTCAGCAAGATCGAGTACGTGAAGTCGCAGGGCTATTCGTTCGGCCTGGGCACGCCCAAGAGCCGGATGACCGGCAGCCTGGACTGGTCGGGCAAGGTGTTCAGCGCCAATCTGCGGGCGCGCTACATCTCGCCGGGCAACTACAACAACACCGTCGATCTCGTGAATGGCCATATCAAGGCCTACACCTATGTCGACCTGGGCGTTCAGGCCAAGCTGCCGCCCCTGGCGGGACACCAGATCGAGCTCTACGCCAACGCGACCAACCTGTTCGACAAGGACCCGCCGGTGAGCTCGCTGTACTCGCCCTACTACGACGTGATCGGCCGCTATGTGACCGTCGGCGCGCGGATGCGTTTCTAATCCCGCCCGACATCGCGCCGCCGGCCTGCTTCCCCTCGCTGTCCTGGCCGGCGGCGCCTCCCCCTTTCCCGAGGCATTCCCAGATGATTTCCCGTCATGCCCTGGCGTTGGCCCTGTTGGCCGGCGCCGTCGCGACCCCCTTGGCGGCGCAGACCGTCGCGCCGCCCGCCGCCATCGTCGTCGACGGCGCGCCCGCCATTCCCCGGGACTTGGTCGAGGCCACGGCGCCCTATCTGCAGGCGCGCCACGCCGACTTCCTGGGCTGGAACGCGGCCGACCATTCGATGCTGATCAAGACCCGGTTCGGCGGCTCGAACCAGATCCACGTCGTGGCCAAGCCCGACGGCGACCGTCGCCAGATCAGCTTCGAGAGCGAACCGATCCTGACCGCCGCCCTGTCGCCCAAGGGCGATACGCTGGTGATCCAGAAGGACAAGGGCGGTGACGAGTTCTATCAGCTCTACGTCCTGGAGGCCGGTCGCCCGCGCCTGATCACCGACGGCAAGAGCCGCAACTGGTTCGGCGCCTGGTCGCGCGACGGCAAGCTGGTCGGCTACGCCTCGTCGCGCCGGAACGGCGCCGACATGGACCTCTATGTCGTCGATCCCAAGGATCCCAAGATCGACCGCCTGGTCGCCCAGGTAACCGGCGGCGGCTGGAACATCGTCGATTTCTCGGCCGACGGCGCCAAGGCCCTGGTCTTGAATCGCATGTCGGTCAACGAGGCCATGGTCTATGAGCTCGACCTGGCCAGCGGCAAGATGAAGGCGCTGACCGATCCGAAGGCCAAGGCCTCCTATGTCGATCCGAAATACGCCCAGGACGGTTCGGTCTGGCTGACATCCGACAAGGGCTCGGACTTCCAGCGCCTGGGCAAGCTGGACGGCAAGGGCGGCTTCATCCCGGTGTCGAAGGAGCCGCGCTGGGACGTCAGCGACTTCGCCGTCTCGCCGGACGGGACCTTCGCGGTCTATGCGATCAACGAGGCGGGCGTGTCGCGCGTGCGGGTCCTGGATTTGGCCAGCGGCGCGGTTCGAACCGTGGACGGTCTGCCGGCGGGCGTCATTCCCTACGCCATCGGTCCGGCCATCAGCATCGCGCCGTGGGGCGAGATCGGCCTCAGCATGGCTTCGGCGAAGGTGCCGGGCGACGCCTTCTCGATCGACCCGAAGACCCTGGCCGTCACCCAGTGGACCCACAGCGAGACCGGCGGTCTGGATCCCAGCCGCAATGTCGAGCCGAAATTGGTCGAAGTCGCCAGCTTCGACGGCGAGAAGATCTCGGGCTTCCTCTACCAGCCCGACCCGGCCAAGTTCCCGGGCAAGCGCCCGCTGATCGTCGACATCCACGGCGGTCCGGAAGGGCAGACGCGGCCGGACTTCCTGGGCGGGAACAACTATCTGCTGAACGAGATGGGCGTCGCGCTGTTCTTCCCGAACGTGCGCGGCTCGACCGGCTACGGGACGCGGTTCGTCAACCTCGACAACGGTCCGTTCAAGCGCGAGGACTCGGTCAAGGACATCGGGGTCTTCCTCGATACGCTGGAAAAGAATCCGGCCCTTGACGCCAGCCGCTTCGCGGTCAACGGCGTCTCGTATGGCGGCTACATGTGCTACGCCTCGGCCACGCACTACAGCCCGCGCCTGAAGGGCGCCAACTGCTACGTCGCGATCTCGAACTTCGTCACCTTCCTGGAGAACACCCAGGCCTACCGCCGCGACCTGCGCCGGGTGGAGTATGGCGACGAGCGCGACCCCAAGCAGCGCGAACAGCTGATGAAGATCTCGCCGCTGACCAGCGTCGACAAGATCACCACGCCGCTGCTGGTGGCCACCGGCGGAACCGATCCCCGCGTGCCGCCGTCGGAAGCCGAGCAGATGATCAAGGCCGTCCGCGCCCGCGGCGGCTCGGTCTGGCACGTGCTGGCCAAGAACGAGGGCCACGTCTTCCGCAAGAAGGAGAACGAGGACTACTATTTCTGGACCAGCATCATGTTCTGGCGAAAGACGCTATTGGGCCAATAGGCCTGGCGAGGCGCGGACCGGCGGGTCCGCGCCCTTCGCGTTAAAGGGTCTCGCGCCGCCGGACATAAGGATATCTTTATGCGTTAATTGCTCGGAAGGGGTCGGCGCTGTATAAGCGCGCCAAGATCCCATCCGACCGCAGGAGCCCCAAGTGGCCGACTACATCGTCAAGGACATCTCGCTCGCCGATTTCGGCCGCAAGGAAATCGCCATCGCCGAGACCGAGATGCCGGGCCTGATGGCCACGCGCGCCGAATACGGCCCCAAGCAGGTTCTGAAGGGCGCCCGCATCGCCGGCAGCCTGCACATGACCATCCAGACCGCCGTGCTGATCGAGACCCTGGTCGCCCTGGGCGCCGAGGTTCGCTGGGCCTCGTGCAACATCTTCTCGACCCAGGACCACGCCGCGGCCGCCATCGCCGCCGCAGGGATCCCGGTCTTCGCCTTCAAGGGCGAGAACCTGGTCGAGTACTGGGAATACGCCCACAAGATCTTCGAGTGGGGCGACGGCGGTTATCCGAACCTGATCCTCGACGACGGCGGCGACGCCACCCTGCTCTGCGTGCTGGGCCCGAAGGCCGAGAAGGATCCCTCGATCCTCGACAACCCGCAGAACGAAGAGGAAGAAGCCCTCTACGCCGTGATGAAGAAGTACCTGGCCGAAAAGCCGGGCTTCTATTCGGCGATCCGCGCGGCTATCGGCGGCGTCTCGGAAGAGACCACCACGGGCGTGCACCGTCTGTACCAGATGGCCCAGAAGGGCGAACTTCCGTTCCCGGCCATCAACGTCAATGACAGCGTCACCAAGAGCAAGTTCGACAACCTGTATGGCTGCCGTGAAAGCCTGGTCGACGCCATCCGTCGCGGCACCGACGTCATGCTGTCGGGCAAGGTCGCGGTGGTCTGCGGCTATGGCGACGTGGGCAAGGGCTCTGCCGCCTCGCTGCGCCAAGGCGGCGCCCGCGTGATCGTCACCGAGGTCGACCCGATCTGCGCGCTGCAGGCGGCGATGGAAGGCTACGAGGTCCAGACCCTCAATGACGTCGCCGACAAGGCGGACATCTTCGTGACGGCGACCGGCAACAAGGACGTCATCACGCTGGACGACATGCGGAAGATGAAAAACAACGCCATCGTCTGCAACATCGGCCACTTCGACTCGGAAATTCAGATCGCCGCCCTGCGCAACTACAAGTGGGACGAGATCAAGCCGCAGGTCCACCACGTGGAATTCCCGGACGGCAAGAAGCTGATCGTGCTGTCGGAAGGCCGCCTGGTGAACCTGGGCAACGCCACGGGTCACCCGAGCTTCGTGATGTCGGCCTCGTTCACCAACCAGACCCTGGCCCAGATCGAACTGTGGACTAACAAGGCCGCTTACAAGAACGACGTCTACACCCTGCCCAAGCACCTGGACGAGAAGGTCGCCTTCCTGCACCTGGAAAAGCTGGGCGCCAAGCTGACCACCCTGCGCAAGGATCAGGCCGACTACATCGGCGTTCCTGAAAAGGGCCCGTTCAAGCCGGATCACTATCGCTACTAGTCTTCGGACGATTTTCGATTTCTCGGAAAGGCTCGCCAGCGACGGCGAGCCTTTTCTTTGCGCGGGGCCTTGAACACGCCCTGTTCAAGTCCCGCTTGCTCGGCTAATCGCTTTTTCCATGCCGTTAGCCCTGATCATCTCCAGCCATGTCGCCGGCAGCCAGGTCGGCGCGTCCGCCCAGGCCGCGGCGCTGGCGCAGTTTCGCATCGAGTCGATGGTCACCCCGACGGTCCTGTACGGCCGTCATCCCGGCTGGGGCATCCCCGGCGGGGCGCCGGTGCCGATCGAGGTGTTCGAGGGCATGCTGGACGGCATCGAGGCCAATGGCCTGTTCGGTCAGGTCGACCTGGTCATCACCGGCTATTTCGCCTCCGCCGCCCAGGTGCGCGCCGCCGCGCGGGTCATCGACGCCGTGCGCGAGACGCCTCGCCAGGGCGCGGCGACCCGCAAGCCCGTGATCGTCGTCGATCCCACCATGGGCGACGCGGGCAAGGGCCTGTACATCCCGTCCGAGACCGCCGACGAGATCATCGCCGACCTGGTGCCCCGCGCCGACGTGGTGGCCTGCAACGCCTGGGAGCTGCAGAAGCTGACCGGCGCGGATTCTCGCGACCCGATCGCGGCGATGAAGGCGGCCCGCCTGCTGGGCAAGACCACGCTGGTCTCGTCGGTGCATCGCGGCGCCGAGATCGGCGCGGTCCTGGCCGACCGCAAGGAGGCCTGGCTGGCCGCCCACGCCAAGTCCGACCATTCGCCCAACGGCACCGGGGATCTGCTGACCGCGCTCTACGCGGCCTCGATCCTGGAGGGGCAGACCTTCTCCTACGGTCTGGCCCGCGCCGTCGGGGGCGTGGCCGAGACGGTCACCGCCGCCAATATCTACAACTCGCCCGAGCTGCCGATCGTGATGATGGGCGCGCGGATCAAGCAGACCTCGCCGACGGTCCGCATCGAGCGACTGGCCTGAGGACCTGGGCATGACCGTCGAGATCACGGGCTTCTGCCCCGACCGCTTCACCCGCGTCCGCGAGACGTTCGAGGCCAACTTCGCCGACACGACGGCCGGCGGGACCGGAGAACTGGGCGCGCGCTTCTCGCTGGCGATCGATGGCGAGATCGTGGTCGACCTGATGGGGGGCTTCGCCGACCGCAAGCGCGAGGTTCAGTTCGGTCCCGACACGCTGACGGCCCTGTTCTCGACGACCAAGGCCGTGGCGGCCCTGATGGTGGCGCGCCTGGTCGACGAGGGGCGCCTGGCCTACGACCAGCGCGTCGCCGACGTCTGGCCCGAGTTCGCCCAGAACGGCAAGCAGGACGTCACCGTCGAGCAGGCCCTGTCGCACCAGGCGGGCCTGTCTGGCTTCCCGGACGAGACCGATCCGGCGCTGTGGTTCGACTGGGACGCCACGTGCGCCAAGCTGGCGGCCATGGCGCCGCTGTTCCCGATCGGCTCGGCCAGTGGCTACCATCCGGTGACCTTCGGCTACATCGCCGGCGAAATCTTCCGTCGCGTCGACGGCCGGACGATGGGAACGGCGCTGCGCGAGGACATCGCGGTTCCCTGCGGCCTGGACCTGTGGATCGGCCTGCCCGACAGCGAGCACGGCCGCGTCGCCGACCTGATGCGTCCGACGGCCCTGCCGCGATTTGGCGAGATCAATCCCGCCCTGACCGCCGCCTTCCTGAAACCCTGGTCCTCGCCGGGCGGAAAGGGGGCGGCCGAATGGCGGCGGGTCGAGATTCCGTCGGCCAACGGTCACGCCACGGCCGCCGCCCTGGCCCGCCTGATGGGCGCCTTGGCCAGCGGCGGGACCCTGGACGGGCGTTCGATCCTGACCCCAGCGGGCATCCGGGCCGCGACGGCCGAGCGCATCCGCGGCCAGGATCTCGTGCTGCCCTTCGAGATCAGCTGGGGCGCGGGCTTCATGCGCAACGCGCCGAACCTGTTCTACGGCCCGACGGACGAGGCGTTCGGCCACTCCGGTTGGGGCGGCTCCTGCGCCTTCGCCGATCCGACGCGCGGTGTCGCCGGCGCCTATGTGATGAACAAGCAAGGCAACGCCCTGATCGGCGACCCGCGCGCGGTGCGCCTGATCCAGGCCGCTTACGCCTCGCTCTAGATTTTTGTCTTCGTTCAGCTCACGGACGATCTGGCGGTGCCGGCGCGTCGGCCACGACGAGATAGCGCACCTGAGGCTCGCCAGAGGCGTTCAGGTCTTCGGCGCTGGCTTGCGCGGCGTGGTAATCGCCATAGGGGCCGAGCACGCGCGGCCAGGGCAGATGGCGGGCGTCGTCGACCCAGCGGCCTCCGATCACCCAGTAGCGTTCGGCGAAGTTGCTCGTCATTCGGTCCAACAGAGGGCCTCCCAACGCAGGTCGCCGGCGTACCGGTGCGCGACCCGCCCCGTGTCATCGATCGCGAAGGCCAGCAGCCAGCCATTGTCGAGCAGCGCCCGGACCTGGGGCTGACGCGCCAGCACCGCCGAGATGTCTTCGGGCGCCGCCGCCAGAAAGACGCTGAGCCGCAGCGGCTCGTGCACGAAGCCGCCGCCGTCGTGGATCGATTGCAGCGGCAGGCCGATCCGAAGGTCGCCGCCGTTGCCCTCGAGCACGCCGACGCGGCCGCACACATTGTGCAAAGTCTTGTCGCCGGCGCCGAAGACCGCGTTCGCCACGGTCGAGCCGTAGTACTGCAGGCTGATCCAGCTGGCGACCACCATGGGGGCGGTCAGGATCAGCTCCAGCACCTTGAGGTCGGGATCGGCGGCCCGGTCGTAGCTGTGCAGAAAGGCCCGGCCCTCGAGATCGCGGCCCGCCGTCAGGGCGCGGGGCGCGGCGATGAAGGCCGCGGCGCGGGCCAGGCCCCATTCCGGCCGGATCTGCGACCAGTCCTGGCTCCGCGCGAAGACTTTTTCGCCGTCCAGGGGCGAGAGGCCCAGCAGCGGCGCCCGCTCGGCCCGCGCCAGTTCCGACGCCCGCTGGAGCTTGCGGCGGGCCTCGGCCAGGTCGGCGGCGTGGGTGGCCGGCGCGGCCGCCTCGTCCAGGATCGTCACGACGTCGGTGGTGGTGTCGTGCAGCGCGGCGACGAACACGGTGTCGTCCGGGATCCGCAGGCCCTTTTCGGCCAGGCCGAGGCGGACGTCCGGATCGTTGAGCAGCACGGCCGCGAACCGCGCGTTGGGCGCGCCGCTATGACCGCCGCAGGCCCCGCAATCCAGCCCCGCCGCGTGCGGATTGTTGACGCTCGTCGCGCCGTGTCCGACCAGCAGGACGACACGCGCCAGACCGTCGAGCAGCGACATCCCGCGCAGGGCGGACTCGGCCAGCCGGACGCGCTCCCGTTGCTCCAGTCCGTCCAGCCTGAGGGGCGGACCGGCGGGCGCGGCCTTCGGCGCGCCGCCGCCTAAGGCGGAGGCGGCCAGCTTGACGCCATAGGCCAGGCCAAACGCCTCGACAAAGCCAAAGCACGACACCGCCGATTGCTTCAGGGCCGTCCAGATCGGCTTCAACGACTTGGCCAGGGCGAGGGGGCCGCCGCGCGCCTTTTCGGCCCGCACCTCGAAGCTCGGAGTCAGCAACACGGGGCAGTGCGCGTGCCCCGCCCCGCCGTGCTCGTGATAGACGAACGGCATCCCGAAGAAGCCGGCGAAACCCAGGGTCTCGGCCCGCGGCCAAACGCTCTCCAGCGCGCGCCGATAGACCTCGGAGCGAACATCGATGCAGAACACCGCCTGAAGATCGGGCCGCTGGACCTCGGGTCGGCCTTGTCCCCGCGCCAGGCGCGCGATCACGCCGTGCTGGAAATGGCGCTCATAGGCGCGCTGCAGCACCAGATCGACCGCGAAGTCGTCATCCTTGGCGGGAGGTCCGGTCCGCGCGCTCGACAGGGCCTGGCGCCACGCCGCGAGGAACGGCGCGTCCCGCCGCTGGCGGAACAGCGCGTAGCCCCACACAAGCCTGATGGCGAGGAACTCGGTCAGGCGGCCTTCCGGCTGGCCGGTCAGCCCGGCTTCCCAGTCGAGCCGCCGCGCATAGGCGGCCCAGCCGCGCACGTCGAATAGCGCTCGGTAGAGATAATCCGTCCACTGATCTTGAGGGATTTCGAGCCCGTCCAGAACCGCCGCGATGGCGTCCATGGGATCGGCGGGCAGGGCGGAAACCGTCGCCGCCAGCCCCTTGACCCCCATGACCCGGGCGTTGTGATCGAAGCGGACCGACCAGCGCCAAGCCTCGAACAGGCCCATGCCCCGCCATGGCGCGGGCCAGGCGGCCTGGCCCTCGTCGAAATAGGCGGCGCACCACTTGGAGATCTCGTCGACCATGAAGGCGGTGCGAGAGACCTGGCGGTCGCCGTCGGACAGGGCGTCCAGAACGTCCGCGACGGTGGCCACGCGCCCGCCCCGTTGGGGGGCTGAGTCCACGGTCAGGGCCTTCAGGCAATCCTCGCGAGTCAGGGCCGGGGCCGGCGAAGCCGCCAGCACCGCGTCCAGATCGGCCTCGGAGATCCGGCCCTCGCGGAAGGCCGCGCGATAGAAGGCCCGGGGCATGACCAGCGGCGCGCCCGTCAGCCGATGCAGCTCGCGCGCCGCCCGCTCGAAGGGCGTCGTGGCGAAACCCAGGAACGGATTGACGGCCACGAAGCTGGACAGCGGCCAGAGCGGGGCCACGCGGTCGCGGGCGGTCTGGATCGCCGCCCGCAGCAGGGCGTCCCTGGGCGTGGGCGGGGGCGGCGCTGACGGCGGCCGCGCGGCGAGGACGGGTTCGGCGAGGGCGAGGCTCATGCGGTCGCTCCGGTGGTCTTGGATTGTGAGGGCGGGGCGGGCCAGAGCCGCAGCACCCAGCGATTGGCCAGCGTGTTCAGGTAGAAGCCGTGGGCGACCACGACATAGGCCCGGGCCCAGGCCGGCGAGCGGCTGGCGGCGGGCAGGCGCAGTTGCAGGCAGACCAGCGCGGTCATCGCCGCCACGACCCCGATCGCGAGGGCGACGAAGCCGCCGCCTGGGGGCGGGGCCTGTCCGGCGAGATCGCCCAGCAGCCGCGCGAACAGGGCCTGGGCTCCCAGATGGGCGCCGAACATCACGGCGCTGGCCGCGACAAGGCCCGCCAGGGCGGGGCCGGGCCGCCGCTGCCCGAGGACGACCCGCGACAGGCCTAGCAGCAGCACCGAGGCCAGCAGGAAGGCGCCGGGACGCTGGCCGGGGCCAGCCCCCGTCGCCGTCATGCCCGCGGCCAGGATCAGGACCAGGGCCGGGGCGGCCAGGGCGGCGAGACGAGAGGCGGGGCGGGGCGGGGCGGGCGCCTCTCCCGAGGCGGCGTCGCCCGCCGAAAGGAAGGCGTGGGCCTTGTAGAGCGCGTGGGCGACGATGTGCAGCAGCGCCACCGAATAGGCGCCCAGCCCGCACTCCAGCAGCATGAAGCCCATCTGGGCGATCGTCGAATAGGCCAGCGTGACCTTGACCGAGGTCTGGGTCAGCATGATCAGCGATCCCAGCACCGCGCTGGCCGCGCCGACGGCCGCCAGCAGGCCCAGCGCGGCCGGATGCTCCAGGATGAGCCCGCCGAACCGCAGCACCAGGAAGCCGCCCGCGTTGACCACGCCGGCGTGCAGCAGGGCCGAGACTGGCGTGGGCGTCTCCATCACCTCGAGGATCCAGCCGTGGAACGGGATCTGCGCCGCGCTGAGGATCGCCGCGGTCGCC